>NZ_JBIUAQ010000001.1:290322-343223 GCF_044547565.1 Amycolatopsis sp. NPDC052450
GTGCGGGGGGGGGGGGGGGGGGGGGGGGGGGGGGTGGGGGGGGGGGTGGTGGGGGGGGGGTTGGTTTGTGTGGTTTGGGTCGCCCTCCAACCACCCCCCCCCCCCCCCCCCCAACTCAGCCGAGGAACTCCCGTAACGCCGCGGCGAGGTCGGCCGGGTTCTCCTCGGCCACGTGGTGCCCGGACTCGATGGCGAAGCCGCGGACGTCCTGGGCCCACTCACGCCAGACGGCGACCGGATCGCCGTAGAGGTCTTCGAGGTCGTCCAGGCTGGACCACAGCACGAGGAGCGGGCACTCGATCTTCTTCCCGGCCGCTTTGTCGGCGTCGTCGGCTTCGCGGTCGGGGCCGAGGCCGGCGCGGTAGTCCTCGAGCATCGCGTGGACGGTCTCGGGGTCGTGGATCGCGCGCAGGAAGTCGGCGTGGTTCTCCGCGCCCATCGCCTCGGGATCGCCGCCGTACCAGGCGTCCGGGTCGGCGTTGATCACGCGCTCAGCGGGTTTCGCGAGCTGGCCGAAGAAGAACCAGTGCCACCAGGCCCGCGCGAACGTGGCGTCCGCGCGGGAAAGATGCTCGCCGATCGGGATGCCGTCGAGGATGGCGAGTTTCGTGACGACCCCGGGGTGATCGAGCGTGAGGCGATAGGCGACGGCGCTGCCGCGATCATGACCGGCGACGGCGAACCGCTCGTGACCGAGGTGACGCATGAGCGCGACGATGTGCCGGGCCATGGCGCGTTTCGAGTGTGCGGAGTGATCCTCGAGGGTCTCGGGTTTCGAGGACTGGCCGTAGCCGGGGAGATCCGGGCAGACGACGGTGAACGCGTCGGCGAGCCGGGGCGCGACGTCGTACCAGGTGGTGTGGGTGCGGGGATGTCCGTGCAGGAGCACGAGAGGCGGTCCCGATCCGCCGTGGCGGACCCTCAGGTTCACTTCGCCGACATCGACGTTTTCGAGCTCGAAACCCTCGAACACGTTCCTCCCGGGGCCGCAATGAAGGAGCCTTTCATTGCAAATTTTGCTATGAAAGGCCCCTTCATTGCAGCGTGAGCGGGGAGATCAGCTCCGTGCGTGCGCGTCCAGGATGTGCGCGACCGCTTCGGTGACCCGCTGCGCGAAGTCGATGTTCAGCCACTCGTCCGGCACGTGGATGTTCGAGTCCGGCCCGCAGGCGCCGGTGACCACGAACTGCGCCTCCGGGTACTTTTCGCCGAGCAGCCCCATGAACGGGATCGATCCGCCCATGCCGTAGCTCTTGTGCGGCGCGCCGAAGACCTCGCCGCTCACGTGGTGCAGGACGTCGTCGAGCCACGGCGCGGTGGCCGGCGCGTTCCAGCCGTTCTCGGCCTGGAAGTCGCCGAGCTCCACCGAAGCGTCATACGGCACGTCGGTGGTGAGGACGCGGCGGACCGCCTCCATCGCGGCCTGCGCGTTGGCGGTCGGCGGCAGGCGGAAGCTCAGGGTGAGCGTGGTGCTGCCGCGCAGCACGTTGCCCGCCTCGGCCGGGAGCGGGAAGCCCTCCGCGCCGATCACCGAAAGCGTCGGCCGCCACGAGTTGTTGAGCAGCAGTTCCAGGTCGTCGTCGGACACCGTCCGGCCGACCACCGGGAAGAGCGTCTTCGCCGCGCCGGGCGCGATCTCGGCGACACCGCGGGCTTCCTCGACGCGGTTCTCCGGGATGTCGACGCTCAGCTCGGCGAGCTTGATCTCGCCGGTCTCGGCGTTCTCGATCCGGTCGAGCAGGGCACGCAGGACCCGGAACGAGCTCGCGACGATGCCGCTGGCCATCCCCGAGTGCTGCGCGGACTCGAGCACCTTCACGGTGACGTTGACGTGCAGCATGCCGCGCAGGCTGGTGGTCAGCCAGAGGCGCTTGTAGTCGGTGCCGCCGGCGTCGAGGCAGACGACCAGCGAGACGGCGCCGAGCTTCTCCTTCAGGTGCTCGACGTAGGCGGGCAGGTCCGGGCTGCCGGACTCCTCACCGGTCTCCAGCAGCACGACCGCGCGGGAGTGCTCGCCACCGGCGGCGCGCACGGCCTCGATCGCCGTCGTCGCCGCGTAGCCCGAGTAGCCGTCGTCGACCGCGCCGCGGCCGTACAGCCGCCCGTCGCGGATCACCGGCGTCCACGGGTCGAGCCCCTCGGACCAGCCGCCCACCGGAGGCTGCTTGTCGAGGTGCCCGTACATCAGCACGGTGCCCTTGTCGGCCGCCGCGGACGTCGCCGGGATGTCGACGACCAGCAGCGGGCTGCGGCCTTCGAGCTCCACGACCTCGAGCGTCGCGCCGGGGATCTCCCGTGCGGCGATCCAGGAACGGACGTGCTCGACGGCGGCGGCCAGATGACCGGTCTTCGCCCACTCGGAGTCGAACGCCGGCGACAAGGCGGGGATCGCCACCAGGCCGGACAGGCTGGGAAGGACGTCGTTCGTCCAGTTCGAAACCACGGTTTCGCGTACGGATTTCTGCTCCACGTCCGCCATCCTGCCACGGCTCCGGGAGGGTGGGATGGATCACAGCGGTGGGCACGGATCGTCATCGATCAAGCCACGCAGGACACCCGTCCGGACGAGTCGTCCGCTGGTCGGCCCGCGGGTGAATCCCCTACTTTCGGCGGCCCCACACTCGGGCTTCCTAGCATTTTCCCTGATCAGGCACCCTTTCTCAGCAACAAATCAGCATCCGCCACTGACCAAAACGGCGTCCGGCATGCCAGGATGTGCGCACGAACCGTCAACGCCGATGGTGACCCAGCGCTTCAGATCCGACGCGCTGGTCCCCGCCGGCGCAGTCACTGTGGCCGCCACAAGTGGCCGCCAGAGGCGCCGACATCAAGGAGAGCAGCGCATGCCGTCCGAACACTGGACGCACCCGGAGCCTGGAGATGGTCCCGCCGCCGTAGCGGCGCAACCGTCCCCCGAACAGGTGATCGCCGGTTTGCGAGCAACGAGCGAAGGTGGCGCTGAGCTGACTCAGCTGCTCACCCCCGAAGGCGAACGAGTCGCCTCGCCGCAATTCGACCGCTACGTCGACGACATCGACGTCGACGCCCTCAAGGGCCTTTACCGCGACATGGTCCTGGTCCGCCGCGCGGACCGCGAGGCCAACGCGATGCAGCGCCAGGGCCAGCTCGGCATCTGGGTCCCGCTGCTGGGGCAGGAGGCCGCGCAGATCGGCTCCGGCCGCGCGCTGCGGAAGACGGACATGGCGTTCCCCAGCTACCGCGAGCACGGTGTCGCGTACGCCCGCGGCGTCGACCTCAAAGAGGTGCTCGGCATCTTCCGCTGCACCGACCACAGCGGCTGGGACTACAAGGAACACGGCTTCCACCCGTACACCATCGTGATCGGCAACCAGGTGCTCAACGCCGCCGGTTACGCGATGGGCCAGAAGTTCGAAGGCAAGGTCGGCGACGACGACGGCGAAGCGACCATCTGTTACTTCGGTGACGGAGCGACTTCGCAGGGCGACGTGCACGAAGGCTTCGTCTGGGCCGCCGTCTACGACGCGCCGCTCGTGTTCTTCTGCCAGAACAACCAGTGGGCGATCTCGGAGCCCACCGAACGCCAGTCGCGGCTGCCGCTGTACCAGCGCGCCCGCGGTTACGGCTTCCCCGGCATCCGCGTGGACGGCAACGACGTCCTCGCCTGCCTCGCGGTCTCCCGCTGGGCGCTCGACGAATGCCGCCACGGCAACGGCCCGGTGCTGATCGAGGCGTTCACCTATCGGATGGACGCGCACACCACCACCGACGACCCCACCCGCTACCGGCTCTCCGACGAGCTGGAGGAGTGGAAGCTGAAGGACCCGATCGAGCGCGTCCGGGCCTATCTCGCCCGCGGCGGCGGCGCCGACCAGGCGTTCTTCGACCAGGTGCAGGCCGATTCGGACGCGTTCGCGGCCGAGCTGCGCGAGTACTGCTTCAACATGCCCGAACCGCCACCCGAGCGGATCTTCTCCAACGTGTACGCGGAATCCACGCCGCTGCTGGACGCGCAGCGCGAAGAGTTCCTGTCCTACATGGACGGTTTCGTCGGGGCAGGTGAACACTGAAATGGCCGACCTCCAGAAACTCACCATCGGCAAGGCGATCAACCTCGGCCTCCGGCGCGCCATGGAAGAGGACCCGAAGGTCCTGGTCATGGGCGAGGACGTCGGCAAGCTCGGCGGTGTCTTCCGCATCACCGACGGCCTGCAGAAGGACTTCGGTGAGCAGCGCGTCCTGGACACGCCGCTGGCCGAATCGGGCATTATCGGCACCGCGGTCGGCCTCGCCGTCCGCGGTTTCCGCCCGGTGTGCGAGATCCAGTTCGAAGGCTTCATCTTCCCCGGCTTCGACCAGATCTCCAGCCAGGTCGCGAAGCTGCACTACCGGACGCAGGGCAAGATCAAGATGCCCATCGTGATCCGGGTGCCGTTCGGCGGCGGCATCGGCGCGGTCGAGCACCACTCGGAGTCGCCGGAATCGCTGTTCGCGCACATCCCCGGGCTCAAGGTCGTGTCGGTTTCGAACGCCGTCGACGCCTACTGGGGCATCCAGCAGGCGATCAAGTCCGACGACCCGATCCTGTTCTTCGAACCGAAGAAGCTGTACCACTCGGGCGCTTTGAAGGCCGAGATCGACACCGACGCCACGCCGGACGAGCTGTTCAAGTCCCGCGTCATCCGCGAAGGCACGACGGCCACGGTCGTCGCGTACGGCCCGTCGGTGAAGGTCGCGCTCGACGCGGCGGCAGCAGCCGAGGACGAGGGCAAATCGCTCGAAGTCATCGACCTGCGGACGCTGTCCCCGCTCGACCTGGAGCCGGTCTTCGAGTCGGTCCGCAAGACCGGACGGCTCATCGCGCTGAGCGAGGCGCCGTCGGAGTCGTCGCTGACCTCGGAGATCGCCGCGCGTGTGCAGCAGGAATGCTTCTACTCGCTGGAAGCCCCCGTGCTGCGGGTGACCGGATTCGACACGCCGTACCCGCCGGCCAAACTCGAGGAGCACTACCTCCCCGATCTGGACCGGGTCCTGCACACCGTCGACCGTTCACTCACCTGGTAAGGGGGAAGTTCCTGAAATGCCCGAGTACAAACAATTCCCCCTCGCCGACACAGCGGAGGGGCTGACCGAAGCCGACATCATCGCCTGGCAGGTCAAACCGGGTGACACCGTGACGGTGAACCAGATCGTGGTCGAGGTCGAGACCGCGAAGGCCGCCGTCGAACTGCCCATCCCGTGGGCGGGCGTGGTCACCGAACTGCTCGTCGAACCGGGCCAGACGGTGGAGGTCGGCGCGCCGATCCTCACCATCGACGTCGACCCGGACGGCAAGGCCGCCCCGGCACCCACCGCCGCCCCCGTGGCGGAAGAGCCGGCGGAAGAGGAGATGAAGCCGCTGGTCGGCTACGGCTCCAAGGCCGTCGTCACGCAGCGGCGCGCGCGGAAGGGCGCGGCTCCCGCCGCTTCCGCCGCCGCCCCGGTGGCCGTGGCGCCCGCTCCTGCCAAGCCTGTCGCGCCTGCTGTGGCTTCGAAGCCGAAGGGCGGGTACGTGCCGCTGGCGAAGCCGCCGGTGCGCAAACTCGCCAAGGACCTCGGCGTCGACCTGCACGCGCTCACCGGCACCGCCGAGGGCGGCGTCATCACCCGTGACGACGTGCAGGCGGCCGCCAACGGTTCCGCCGCTCCGGCCGCCACTGTGTCCAGTGTGGACAGTGGCTACGACCCCGCGACACGGGAACGCCGGGTGCCGATCAAGGGCGTCCGCAAGGCCACCGCCGCCGCGATGGTGCAGAGCGCCTACACCGCCCCGCACGTCACGGAATTCCTCACCATCGACGTCACGCCGATGATGGAATTCCGGGAGAAGCTGAAGAAGTCGCGCGAGTTCGCCGGGGTCAAGGTCACCCCGCTGACCTTCGCGGCGAAGGCCGTCTGCCTGGCGGCCAAGCGCACTCCGGACGTCAACGCGGTGTGGGACGAGGCGGCGCAGGAGATCGTCTACAAGGACTACGTGCACCTCGGGATCGCCGCGGCCACCCCGCGCGGGCTCGTCGTGCCCAAGGTCCGTGACGCGGATTCGATGTCCCTCAAGGAACTCGCGATCGCGCTCACCGAGCTGACCGACGTCGCCCGCGAGGGCAAGACCACCCCGGCGGCCATGCTCGGCGGCACGATCACCATCACCAACGTCGGCGTCTTCGGCGTCGACACCGGGACGCCGATCATCAACCCCGGCGAGTCCGCGATCCTGTGCCTCGGCGCGATCAAGGACACCCCGTGGGTGGTCGACGGCGAGATCAAGGTGCGCAAGGTGCTCCAGCTTTCGCTGAGCTTCGACCACCGCGTGGTCGACGGGCAGCAGGGTTCGGAGTTCCTGGCCGACGTCGGCGCTCTGCTGGCCGACCCCGCGGTCGCGATCACCTACTGAGCCAAAGTCCGTGAAGGCCTCCTTCCCTACTCTCAGGGTAGGGAAGGAGGCCCTCACGGACCGCTGGCTTAATCGCTTGACGGAGTGAGCACTCACTCCGCACACTGGAAGCATGACAGAGACCGCCTCCCGGCGGAGAGCGCCGGGAATGAGTGCCGACGAGCGGCGCCGGATGATCGTCCAATCCGTGCTGCCCTTGCTGGTGGAGTACGGCGCCGGTGTCACGTCCAGCCAGATCGCCCGGGCCGCGGGCATCGGCGAGGGCACCGTCTTCCGCGTGTTCAAGGACAAGGACGAACTGTTCGCCACCTGCTTCGCGGAGGCCCTGAAACCCGACCAGGTGCTCGACGCCATCGCGGTCATCGACCTCGACCAGCCCCTCGACGACAGGCTCATCGAGGCGGCCGACGCGCTCAGCGCGCATCTCCAGCGGATGGGCGCGCTGATGGCGGTCATGCACGGCTCCGGCAAGCGGCCGGAGCATCGCCATGACGACCGGCGGGACCGGCGGAAAGAGTCGATGAGCGCGATGCGCGACGCCATGGCCGAACTGTTCGAGCCGGAGAAGGACCGGCTCCGCCTGCCGCCGGCGCAGTCCGCGGCGCTGTTCCTGTCGTTGCTGTTCAGCGGCCGGATCCGGTTCAGCGAGACCGGCGACGAACCGACCACGATGGAACTCGTCGACGTGTTCCTCAACGGCGCCTTGGGGGCCGCGTGATCGGCCCGCCCGGAGGCGGCCTGGAACTGTTCATGGCACGCGGCGGCAGGCGCCGTCGCCCGCCGTCGACGGTGCCCGACAGTGGCCTGACCGGCCCGGTCGACATCCCGGAGCCCGAACCCGAAGCCCTCCCGAAAGACCTGAAGTCCCGGCTCAACCGCATGTGGGTCAACGTCGCGGGCACGGTCCGCGGCCTGCCGAAGGTCGCGAAGCTGACCTGGCAGGCGAGCCCGGCGCTGACCATCGTGATCACCCTGGTGACCCTGCTTTCCGGTCTCCTCCCGACGGCGACCGCGTACATCGCGAAGCTGCTGATCGATTCCGTGGTCGCGGCGATCCAGGGACACGGGACGAAGAGCGCGATCGTCGGCGTCGCCCTCTTCCAGTTCGGCGTCCTCGTGCTCACCGCGGTTTCGCAGGCGCTGACCACCTACGGCCAGACACTGCTGCAGGAACGGATGACGCTGACCATCCGCCACCAGGTGATGAGCCACGCGAGCGAACTGCAGCTTGCGTACTTCGAGGGTTCCGCGTCCTACGACATGCTGCGCCAAGCCGCGCAGGAGGCGCCGACGCGGCCACTGTCGATGATGAACTCGGCGCTGGGCTTGATCCGGACGTTGATCACCTTCGGCAGCATGATCGCGCTGCTCGTCTCGATCAGCCCGCTGCTGGCGCTCGTCGCGCTGGTGGCGCCGATCCCCGCGTTCATCTCACAGTCGAAGTACGGCGCCCGCGCGTTCTGGCTGACGTTGATGATGTCCCCGCTGAAACGGCGCATGGACTATCTGTCCTCTTTGGTCACCACGGACACCTACGCCAAGGAGACCAAGCTCTTCGGGCTCGGCCCGTACTTCGTCGACCGGTTCCAGCGGCTCGGCCAGGTCTCCTACGACCGTCAACGGACACTGACCCGCAAACGCAGCGTCAGCTCGACGTCGTGGGGGCTGCTCAGCACCGCCGCCGGATCCGCGATCGCGCTGTACATCGCGCTGGAGGCCGTCGGCGGCAGGCTCACCCTCGGCGATCTCGCGCTGTACACGGCCGCCGCGGCGTCGGTGCAGACGTCCGTCCAGGGCCTGTTCACCGCGTTTTCCGGGATGTACGAGAACAATCTCTACCTCGACACGCTGTATCGCTTCCTCGGGACGAAACCGGAGATCGTCGCGCCGCCGGAGCCGCGACCCCTTCCGTCCACTGTGGAGGGACACATCCGCTTCGAAGAAGTGTCCTTCACCTATCCCGGAGCACCCGACCCCGCGCTCGACGGCGTGAGCTTCGAGATCCGGCCGGGCGAGACGGTCGCCGTCGTCGGCCGCAACGGAGCCGGGAAGTCGACGCTGTTCAAGCTGCTGTGCCGGCTGTACGACCCGACGGGCGGGCGGATCCTGCTCGACGACGTCGACATCCGCGAATACGACCCGGTGGAACTGCGACGGCGGATCAGCGCGATGTTCCAGGACTACGTGACCTACCAGGGCACCGCGGCCGAGAACATCGGGCTCGGCGACCTGACACATCTCGTCGACCGCGAACAGATCGAGACGTCGGCGAAACGGGCCGGCGCCGACGAGCGGATCGAGCGCCTGCCCAGCGGCTACGACACTCCACTCGGCCGTTGGTTCGACCAGGGCGTCAGCCTCTCCGGCGGCGAATGGCAGAAGATCGCGCTGGCCAGGGCGTTCCTGCGGGAAGCACCGATCCTGATCCTCGACGAACCGACGTCCGCGCTCGACGCCCAAGCCGAGCACGACCTCTTCTCACGGCTGCGAGAGCTTTCGGAGGGGCGCACGACGCTGTACATCTCGCACCGGTTCTCCACGGTGCGGCAAGCGGAGCGGATTCTATTGCTGGAGAACGGAAAAGTCGCCGAATACGGAACACACGACGAGCTGATGGCAGCGAAGGCCGGCTACGCCGACCTGTTCACGTTGCAGGCCGCCGCTTATCTCGACGAAGCCTGACGATGCGGCGGATCATGGTCGTCGGTTGCAGCGGCGCCGGGAAGTCGACGTTCTCGCGTCGGCTCGGCGCCGCTCTCGGCCTGCCGGTCACCCACCTCGACCGGCTCTTCTGGCAGCCGGGGTGGACCCGGGCGCCAGAGGACGAGTTCCACGCCGCGCAGCAGCAGATCGTCTCGTCGGACGCCTGGGTGATCGACGGCAACTACGGGGCGTCGATGCATCTGCGGCTGCCGCGGGCGGACACGATCGTCTTCCTCGACTTCCCGCGCCGCATCTGCCTCCGGCGGGTGCTGATGCGGTCCCTGCGCGAGTACGGGCGGGACAAACAGGCGCCCGGTTGCCCCGAACGCTTCGACCGGGAGTTCTACTCCTACGTCTGGCGCTGGCCGAAGGACCACCGGGAACGGACGGTGCGGCGGCTGGCGGACCAGGGGACGCACGCGCGGCGGATCGTGCTGACCAGGCCGCGTGAGACGGAGGAGTTCCTGCGCCGGATCGGTTGACCTCGGTCACCGTATCGGGGGTTGGGAGCAAAACGGGCAAGCCGTACGTTGTCCAAGTATGGCTGTCGCGTTCCTGCTCTATGTCGTCGCCGAGATCGCCGCCGTGTGGGCGGTGGGCTCGGCCGTTGGCGTGCTCGGCACGATCGCGCTGCTCTTCGCCGGTGCGTTCATCGGCTCCTGGCTCGCCCGCCGCGAAGGCGGCCGCGCCTTCCGCGCGTTCGCCGAGTCCGCGCGGCTCGGGCGACCGGCCGACGCGGAGAAGGAACTCACCGACGGGATGCTGATCGGGCTCGGCGGTCTGCTGATCCTGCTGCCCGGTTTCGTCAGCGACGTCATCGGCCTGCTGTTCATCCTGCCGCCGACGCGGAGTGTCGCGCGCAAGGTCTGGCAGAAGCGGATGGCGCGCCGCGCGGTCAAGTTCGCCAACCGCACGCGCGGGCCGGTGATGGTGGTGGACAGCGAGGTCGTCGCGGACACCCCGCCCGCCGAGGCCGCCAAGAAGCAGCCGCAGGTGATCGAGGGCCGCATCGTCGAGGGCTGAGTGCCGCTCCAGCTTAGACACTAGCTTCGCCACTAGACTCCAGTGTCTAAGCTAGTGTCCAAGCTAGTGTCTAAGCTAGGACGGCGGCATGCTCTACGACGAACTCGCCGAGATCATCACGAACCTTCGCGATCTCGGTGGTGACCACGCCTTTGTCGAGGCCAAACGGGCCGAGACCAAGCTCCCCAAGAGCGTCCGCGAAACACTTTCGGCGTTTGCCAACACCAGCGGGGGCGTTCTGATCCTCGGCCTCGACGAGGCCAACGGGTTCGAGGCGACCGGAGTTCGCGACCCGGCGAAAATGGAGGCCGATCTGGCCGCGTTGTGTTCGGAGAACATGGAGCCGCCGCTACGTCCCCTTATCGGAACTCATCGCTTCGACGGCGCGGACCTGGTGGTCGCGGAGATCCCTGAGTTGCCGCAGGCCAGTAAGCCTTCGTACAACCGCGGTGCGGGCATGACGCAGGGAAGCTTCATCAGGGTCGCCGACGGAGATCGCAGGCTGAGTCCGTACGAAGTACAGCTGATGATGGCGAATCGAGGCCAGCCTCGGGACGACGAGCAGCCTGTGACCGGTACGACCGTCGCGAACCTCGACAAAGCCCTGGTCGACCTTTTCCTGAGTCGGCTCCGCCGCCATCGCAGCAGGGCGTTCGCGAACCTGGAGACCCCTGCGGCATTGCGACGTGCGAAGGTCCTCATCGGAGACGAACTGTCTCTCGCGGGGCTCCTGGCGCTGGGGGAATACCCTCAGGAATTCTTCCCGCAGCTCATGCTGACCTTCGTTCATTATCCGACGAAATCCGGGCCTGATCCACGGAATGGAACACGGTTCATCGACAACGTGGCGGCCGAAGGACCGATTCCGGTGATGGTGGACGAAGCGCTCATCGCTCTCCGCCGCAACATGAAACGACGATCGACCGTTCGCGGCGCCGGCCGGGCCGAGACATACGAGTATCCCGAGACCGCACTCCGCGAGGCGGTGGTGAACGCGTTGGTACACCGCGACTACTCAGGCCCTTCGCAGGGGACACAGGTGCAGGTCGAGATGTATCCCGACCGCCTACTCATCCGCAACCCAGGCGGCCTTTATGGATCGGTCCGCGAAGAGAACCTCGGCGTCGAAGGGACCTCTTCAGCTCGCAACGCCACGTTGCTGAAGATTCTCGAAGACACCCCGTTGCCCGGGTCGGACCGGCCGATCTGCGAGAACCGTGGCTCCGGGATCCCGGCAATGCTGGCCGCCATGCGAGACGCGAAGCTCAGTCCGCCACGGTTCGCCGATGACATTTCCACTTTCAAGGCGACTTTCCCGAACCACACTCTGATGGGAGAGGACGCGGTTCATTGGATCGCTTCGCTCGACGAGCATGGCCTTACCGATAGCCAATGTCATGGTCTCGCGATGCTGTTCCACGGCGAGACGCTCAACAACCAGGCCTACCGAAACGCCAACGATCTCGACTCTCGTGTGGCCACGGAGGAGCTCGGTGACCTTGTGGCAAGAGGCCTGTTGGTCCCCGCCGGCGGTCGCCGGTACGCGCACTACACCCTTGCCGAGGACGTGGCACCCACGTCCACCGACAGTCCGTCACCTCCCAGGCGGCGCGCCGACCGACGCGAAGAGATCCTTGACGCGCTGGGTGACGACGAGGCGACGCGTGCCGATCTGGTGGCGGCGACCGGACTGCATGACCGCACGATGACAAGATGGCTGACTGTCCTGCTACGCCAAGGCCTGATCGAAGCGACAGAGAAGAATCTACGCAGTCCGAATGTCCGCTATCGCCGCACGACTCAGCGAACTCTTGACGAGACCGGCCGCTAACTTCCGCTCGGCTTCGGAATGTCGAAATACCCGCTGAACCGCACCGCCGGCGCGTACTCGCCCTTGACCTTCACCTTGCCGGTCACGAACATCGCCGCCACGGCCGCGTTGCCGGTGGCCATCCGGATGAAGTCGTCGACGGACAGCGTGATGGTGGTGTCCGGAGTGCGGGCGAGGTCGGTGCTGGAAACGCAGACGCCGTCTTCGATGACCGTTTGAAAGCGATCGAAACCGTCTTCTCCGTGACCGTCGGTAAAACGCCATGCGACGACGAAGTCGACATGCCGTGCGCGTTCCGGTGCGAAATGGTCCGACATTCTGCGGAAAATCTCGTCGAGGAACGCCGCACGCAGTTCCGGGTGATCGGCGATCGCCTTGAGTTGCTCGCGTGACGCGCGTTGCACGACGTCCACGAGCACCTCTGTCTCCAGCGAGCTCAGCTCGATGCCCGCACCGGTTTCGCCCAGCATGTGCAGGGTTTCCAGGACCTGGGTGAACTGCTCGGGGCTCAGTTTGGCGAGCTCGAGCTTCTCCGCGAAAGCGTTGACGACGTGCTCGCCACCGGTGCGCGTCTTGTGCAGCCGCAACGGGCGGGAAACGCGTACCTTGTCCCGCCAGCGCCGGATCGGAGAATTTCGGGGCACGGCACGGAAGTGTATCTGCTCGGCCGGGTTCAGGACGGCTTCGGCAGGTCGAAGAAACCGATCAACCCCGCCGCGAATGCCAGGTCACCTTTTACTTTGATCTTTCCCGTGACGAATAGCACAGCGGGTGTCGCCTGATGGGTGATGAGCCGGAAGAAATCGACGGGCGCGATCGTGATCGTCACCCTCGGTTTCTCCCTCATGTCCCGGCTGACCGTGCACTCGCCATGCGAGATGACCGTCTCATAGCGGTCGTACCCGCCGTCGCCGGTGCCGCCGGACAGCCGCCAGTGCACCACCGCGTGCAGGGTCTTCGCGCGGTCCTGCCGGATGTGCGCGCCCATGCGGTCGAAGATCTCGCGCAGCACCCGGTCCCGGAGCGGCCGTTCGGCGACGACGCTCTCGAGTTGTGTACGCGAGGCGCGCGCGACGAGGTTCGCGAAGCGGGCCGGGTCGACCTTGCGGAGGTCGAACGCGGGCGCGGATTCGGCGAGCCGTCCGAGTGCGGCCAGCAACCGCCGGACGTCGTCCTTGCCGAGGTCCTTCGGGTCGATGGCGCCCGCGACCTCGTTGACGTCGAGAGAGTGCGCTTCGGCGGAATCCGGCTCGATCCGCTCCAGCGCGTCGACCAGCGCGCGGCCGGTCAGCCCCACGGTCTCGGTCATCTTCCCTCCAGTTCCGCCTACCCGAGCGTAAGGCTACCCGTGAGTAGGTACGCGGGCAAGCGTGCCGAAATCACCCTTGCCGGTGGTAGCCCGGTAGCGTCTCACGCGAACTAATGGGAGGTCCTGAGTGTCCGAGGAAGTACCGCGTCCCGCCGAACGCGCCAAAAGGCTGCCGAGAGCGGTGCGGGAACGCCAGATCCTGGACGCAGCGGTCTCGGTGTTCTCGCGCTACGGCTATCACTCCGCGTCGATGGACGAGATCTCCGAGGTCGCCGGCGTGTCCAAGCCGATGATCTACACCTATCTCGGCTCGAAGGAAGACCTCTTCGGCGCGTGCATCCGCCGCGAAGCCACCCGCCTGCTGGAGGCGGTGCAGGACGGGATCAAACCCGATCTGCCGCCCGACATGCAGCTTTGGCACGGGCTCCGCGCGTTCTACCGGTTCGTCGCCGACTACCGCGAGTCCTGGACGGTGCTGCACCGCCAGGCCATGACCGTGGGCGGCACCTTCGCCGCGGAGATCACCGACATGCGCACCCGCGCGATCGAGCTGGTCGCCGCGCTCGTCGTCTCCGCGGGCACCCGCAAGGGTCTCGGCGAGCAGGCCGAGTTCTCCGGCGCCGGGCTGTCCGCCGCGCTGGTCGGGGCGGCCGAGTCGCTGGCCGACTGGGCCCTCGACCACCCCGATGTCTCCGACGGCGTACTCGCCTCGTGGCTGATGAACCTGGTGTGGCTCGGGTTCAACGACCTCGTCGAGGGCGAGATCTGGAAGCCGTCAGAGAGCGACGACTGAGCCCTCCAGGTGCGGCTTCGGCTTGCGCGCGTTCCAGAGTTCGAAGGCCCAGCCCTCGCCTTCACTCCACGTCGTGAACGCCGCCTTCGCCGGCAACAGCACCGGCTGCTTGAACTTCACGTCGACGGTGAACGCCTCCGGAAGCCTGCCTTCGAACGCCGCGAGCGCGTGCGCCTTCGTCCACATGCCGTGCGCGATCGCGGACGGGAAGCCGAACGCTTTCGCGGTGATCGGGTGCAGGTGGATCGGGTTGCGGTCGCCGGAGACCTCGGCGTAGCGGCGGCCGATGTCGCCGGGCACCTGCCAGATCGCGTTGGCCGTCGGCTGGGAGAGCTGACCGCGTGAGGTCTTCTCGCCGCTGCCGCCACCGCGGCGCAGGTACGTGCTGACGTCCGTCCACACCGGACTGTCGTTGACCAGCAGCTCGCTGACGACGTCGAACTGCTTGCCCTTCTCGTGCGGGCGCAGATCCTCGGCACGCACGCGCAGGGTGAACGTCTCGTCGAGCCGCAGCTGCCGGTGCTGGGTGATCCGGTTCGCGACGTGCACCATGCCCAGCAACGGGAACGGGAAGTCGGCCTCGGTCATCAGCGCCATCTGCAGCGGGAACGCGAGGATGTGCGGATACGTCGCCGGGAGGACGTCGTCCAGCCGGAATCCGCACACCTGGTTGTACGCGGCGAGATGCGCCGGGTCGACGACGACGCCCTCGCGGACGAACTCGGTGCCGGGCAGCGTGTTCCCGCCGCTCTTGCGCAGCGAGCCGAGCAACGCCTTGGGGTACAGCGAAGACAGGCTCGGCGATTCGCGGAGTTCCTTGACCGCCATGATCACGCCCCCAGCAGTGCCTGGCCGCAGACGCGGACCACGTTGCCGTTGACCGCGGCCGAAGCCGGGTTCGCGTACCAGGCGATCGTCTCGGCGACGTCGACCGGCAGCCCGCCCTGGCCGAGGCTGGAGAGCCGCCGCCCGGCCTCGCGGATGAACAGCGGAACGGCGGCGGTCATCTTGGTCTCGATGAAACCGGGCGCGACGGCGTTGATCGTGCCGCCGTATTCGGCGAGCTTCGGCGCGCCGTCGTTCACCATGCCGATGACGCCCGCCTTGCTGGTGGCGTAGTTGGTCTGGCCGACGTTGCCCGCGATCCCGGCGATCGAGGAGACGCCGATGATCCGGCCGTTCTCGTGCAGCACCTTGCCGGCGACGAGCTTCTCGTTCACCGCGAGCTGCGACGCGAGGTTGACCGCGATGACCGAGTCCCAGCCGCCCTCGGTCATGTTGCCGAGCGTCTTGTCGCGGGTGATGCCCGCGTTGTGCACGACGATGTCGACGCCGCCGTGGCGCGTGGTCAGGTACTCGGCGAGCTTCTCCGGCGCGTCGGCGGCGGTGATGTCCAGCTGCAGCGACGAGCCGCCGACCTTGTTGGCCACCTTGGACAGGTCCGCGCCCTGCGCGGGGATGTCGAGCGCGACGACGTGGGCGCCGTCGCGGCCCAGTACCTCGGCGATGGCGGCGCCGATACCGCGGGAAGCGCCGGTGACCAGGGCGACCTTGCCTTCGAGGGGCTTCGTCCAGTCGGCCGGGGCGGACGCGGTCTTGGTCTCGGTGCCGACGCGGATGACCTGGGCGTCGACGAACGCGGACTTCGACGACAGCAGGAACCGGAGCGTGGACTCGGTGGCCTCTTCGGCGCCTTCGGCGACGTACACGAGCTGGGCGGTCGCGCCGCGCTTCAGTTCCTTACCGACGGAACGCACGAAGCCTTCGAGGGCGCGCTGCGCGATCCTCTCGTGCCCTTCGGCCAGCTCCGGCGGCGTTCCGAGGACGACGACACGGCCCGACGGCCCGACGCTCCGGATAACCGGGTGGAAGAAGGAGTAGACCTCGCGAAGCTGCTTCGGGTCCTTCACGCCAGTCGCGTCGAAGACGAGCGCGGCGTGCTTGTCGGCAGCCGTCGAAACGACCTCGATGCCCGCGCGGTGCAGCTGCGCCTCGATCACCTTTTCGAGGCGACCGCCCGGCGCGGCACCGAGAAGTGCGGGACCCTCGAGAGGGGGCTGACCGGGCTTGTACCGGCGGAGCGTCGCGGGATTCGGCAGGCCGAGCTTCGGCACCACGAACTTCCCCACCGGGGATTTCGTGAACTGCTGGTACCTGTCAGCCATTACATGCCTCCCGTGCAGTTTGCGTCACGTCGCATTCTAACCTACTCGCTAGTAGGTTACAGTGTGAGAGAGCCTACGGAGGAGTGGAAAAAATGGCCACGAAAAGGACGGCACCCGTGCGCAAGGTCGCGATCATCGGCGGCAACCGGATCCCCTTCGCCCGCTCGAACGGCCCGTACGCGAAAGCGTCGAACCAGGACATGTTCACGGCCGCCCTCGACGGCCTGGTCAGCCGCTTTTCCCTCCAGGACGAGGTGATCGGTGAGGTCGCCGCCGGCGCCGTGCTCAAGCACGCCCGCGACTTCAACCTCGCCCGCGAAAGCGTCCTCGGCAGCAGGTTGAACCCCGCCACCCCCGCCTCCGACGTGCAGATGGCCTGCGGCACCGGCCTCCAGGCGATCATCAACGTCGCCAACAAGATCGCGCTCGGCCAGATCGACTCGGCCATCGCGGGCGGCGTCGACACCACGTCCGACGCGCCGCTGGCGGTCAACGACGACCTGCGCCAAATCCTCGTGCAGCTCAACGCCGCGAAGACGCTCCCCGACCGGTTGAAGCTCGCCGCGAAGCTGCGCCCCGGCCACATCGTCCCCGAGATCCCGCGCAACTCCGAGCCGCGCACCGGCCTGTCCATGGGCGAGCACGCGGCGCTGACCGCGAAGGTCTGGGAGATCACGCGCGAGGCGCAGGACGAACTCGCCGCGACCAGCCACCAGCGCCTCGGCGCCGCGTACGACAAGGGCTTCTTCGACGACCTGGTGACGCCGTACCTGAAGCTGGCCCGCGACCAGAACCTGCGGCCGGACTCCAGCGCCGAGAAGCTCGCGAAGCTGAAGCCCGCCTTCGGTGGTCCTGACGGCACGATGACCGCGGGCAACTCGACGCCGCTGTCCGACGGCGCGTCGACCGTCCTGCTCGCCACCGAGCAGTGGGCGAAGGCCAGGAAGCTGCCGGTGCTGGCGTACCTGACGTTCTCGCAGACCGCGGCCGTCGACTACGTCCACGGCGACGAGGGCCTGCTGATGGCGCCCGCGTACGCCGTCCCGCAGATGCTCACGCGCGCCGGGCTCACCTTGCAGGACTTCGACTTCTACGAGATCCACGAGGCCTTCGCGTCGCAGGTGCTCGCCACCCTCAAGGCGTGGGAGGACCCGGCCTTCGCCAAGGAGAAGCTCGGTCTCGACGAGCCGCTCGGCGCCATCGATCGGGCGAAGTTGAACGTCAACGGCTCGTCGCTGGCGGCCGGGCACCCGTTCGCCGCGACCGGCGGCCGTATCGTCGCCACGCTCGCGAAGCTGTTGGGCGAGAAGGGCTCCGGCCGCGGACTCATCTCGATCTGCGCCGCGGGCGGCCAGGGCGTCACCGCGATCCTCGAAAAGTAACCGTTCGCCGGGAGCGGATCGGGGAAAAACCCGGGTGCCTTTGTCGGTGCCCGGGTCTAGCGTGTGCGCATGTTCGCAGTTCAGGCGAAAGCGCTGGTCAAGACCTATGGGTCCACACGGGCGCTCGACGGGGTCGACCTGTCGATCCCGAAGGGCAAGGTGCTGGGCCTGCTGGGGCCGAACGGTGCCGGCAAAACGACGACGGTCCGCATCCTGACCACCCTGCTCCGCCCGGATTCGGGCGAGGCGGAGGTGGCCGGGCACGACGTGCTGGCCCAGCCCGACGCCGTCCGGCGGTCGATCGGGCTGTCCGGGCAGTACGCCGCCGTGGACGAGAACCTCACCGGGTTCGAAAACCTGTACATGGTCGGCAGGCTGTACGGGAGCAAGAAGGCCGCGGCGAAAACGCGGGCACGTGAACTGCTCGCCCGGTTCCGGCTGGAGGACGCGGCGGATCGCCCCGCCAAGACGTACTCCGGCGGTATGCGGCGACGGCTCGACCTCGCGGGGGCGCTGGTCGCCGAGCCGACCGTGGTGATCCTGGACGAACCGACCACCGGGCTCGACCCGCGCGGCCGGATCGACACCTGGGAGGTCATCAAGGAACTCGTCGCCGACGGCACCACGGTGCTGCTGACCACGCAGTACCTGGAGGAGGCCGATCAGCTCGCCGACTCGATCGTGGTGATCGACAAGGGGAAGGTCATCGCGCGCGGCACGGCCGACGAGCTCAAACAGGAGATCGGCGGCGAGCGGCTGGAGCTGGTCGTGGCGAACACGAGCGACCTCGCCGTCACCACGCAGGTGCTGACCGAGGTCGGCTCGGGGACGCCGTCGGTCGACGAGCACACCCGCAAGGTCGACGTCCTGGTCGAGGGCGGGCCGAAGGCGTTGATCGAGGCGCTGCGGCGGCTGGACGGCCACGGCGTCGCCATTCAGGACGTCGCGCTGCACCGGCCGACGCTCGACGACGTGTTCCTTTCGCTGACGGGGCACGCGACGGACGAGGGGGACAAGAAGTGAGCGCGGTCGCGAAGGCCTTTTCCGACGGTGGCGTGATCACCTGGCGGAACCTGAAGAACGTCCAGCGCAACCCGGACTGGCTGATGGCGGCGACCCTGCAGCCGATCATGTTCGTGCTGCTGTTCGCGTACGTCTTCGGCGACGCGATCGGCGGGGAAGCGGGCGGGCTCGCGTACCGGGAGTTCCTGATCGCCGGCATCTTCGCGCAGACCGTCGCCTTCAACTCGGCGTTCACCGTGATCGGGTTCGCGAACGACCTGCAGAAGGGCATCATCGACCGGTTCCGTTCGCTGCCGATCTCCCGCCTCGCGGTGATCTTCGGCCGGACGACGTCGGATCTGGTGATCAGCGTGGTCGCGCTGATCGTCATGTCGCTGTGCGGGCTGCTCGTCGGCTGGCGGATCCGCGGCAGCTTCCTCGACGCGGTGCTCGGCTACCTCGTGATGCTGATGTTCGCCTGGGCGCTGTCCTGGGTCGGCGCGTGGATCGGGCTCGTCGCGCGCAGTGTCGAGGTCGCGCAGAGCGCCGGGCTGATGTGGATGTTCCCGCTGAGCTTCATCTCGACGGCGTTCGTCCCGGCGGACAAACTGCCGGGAGTACTGAAGGCGATCGCCGACTGGAACCCGTTCACCGCGGTGATCAACTCGGCCCGTGACCTGTTCGGCAACCGCTTCGGCGCGGCACCGACGGGCTGGCCGGCCGAGAACGCTTCGCTGTACGCGATCCTGTGCTGCGTCGCCATCATCGCGATCTTCGCGCCGCTCGCGACGGCCCAGTACAAGAAGGTCGCGAGCCGCTAGAAAAACTTCTCCGTCGAAATGTCGAACCGCCGTCGAGCCGCTCGACGCGTCGGTGAAGGCGGGGTAGAAACAGCCCCGCCAAGACACTGAGGAGCAGCGATGCGGTTTCTGATGATGCACCGGCTCGACGAGAGCGCCCCGGAAGCCTGGAACCCCAGCAAGGAGTTCATCGAGCAGATGGGCGCCTTCATCCAGGACTCGTTCGAGAAGGGCATCTTGATCACGGCGGAGGGCGTGCACCCGTCGGAGAAGGGCGCGAAGGTCCGCAAGGTGCGCGGCGGCAAGATCACCGCGACCGACGGTCCGTTCACCGAGGCCAAAGAGGTCATCGGCGGGTTCGCGCTGATCAACGCCAAGGACCTGGCCGAGGCCGTCTCGTTCGCCGAGTCCTACGCCGCGCTGTTCGACGAGATCGAGGTCGAGGTGCGCACCGTCGTCGAGGAAGAGGACATCGCCGCCCTCACCTCGTGATCCCACGCAATTAGTCACCTACTTGCGACCTCTTCGCGGCGCAAGTAGGTGACTAATTGCGGAGCGCTACTTGGTGATCGCCTTCTCGGCCTTCTTCGCCAGCTTCTCGGCGCGCTTTTCCGTCTTCGACGCGGCGCGGCGGGCACGCCAGCCGAGCGACGGCTTGCCGGCGGTGTCGGCGGCGGCCAGCAGCAGGCCACCGGCGAGACCGGCGTTCTTGATGAACTGGATCTGCTGCTGCTGACGTTCGGCCGGTTCCTTGATCTCCCAGAACCGGTGCGCGGCCAGCGTGGTCGGGACGAGGCTGCCGAGCAACAGCAGCGAGGCCAGGCGCGGCGCCTTGCCCGCGGCGAGCGCGACTCCGGCGCCGACCTTCACCGCGGCGTCGATCCGGACGAGGGTGGCGGGGTCGCGCGGCACCGACTCCGGCACCACGCCTTCCAGCTTGTCGAAGGACTCGGTGAGGAACGGCTCCGCCGCCTTGGCGTGCCCCTGGGTGTCCCTCAGCGCGCCGATCCCACCGGAGATGAAGATCGCGGCGAGGAGCGGACGTGCGACGCGACGGAGAATCACGGTCGTAACCTTTCTGATCCGGACCCGGGAAACAAACCTATCCCCAGTCTTCCCGCCCGCCACATCGCCGAACCGCGCTAACGGAGTATCCCGAAATATTTCTCTGCCACTAGAGAGCTCTAGATTTCCTTAGTGGTCCCGATACGCCCTCGGCAGCTTGAAGCCACGGTCGGCCGCGACCTCCCGCAAGCGGTCGGGATAGTCGGTGATGATGCCGTCGACCCCGTCGTCGATCAGTTTGTGCATGGTGGCCGGGTCGTCGATCGTCCAGGGCACGACCTTGATCCCCGCGCGATGCGCCTCGGTGACCAGCGCCTTCGTCGTGAACGGCCGGTAGTCCGGGTCGCCAACCTTGCCGCCCTGAGGGTTGCCGTGCACCGGTGAGAGCGCCTTCGCGCCGAACGACTTCACCGCGCGGACGGGGCTGCCGCCGAAGTCGTCGACGTCGAGCCCGCCGAGCCACGGCGACTTGCCCGGCTGACCCACCTGCAGGAACTCGGGCTGGGTCAGCGCGACCGTCGGGAGCCACGGCGCGACCTCGCGAAACCGCATCAGCGCGCCCCAGTCGAAGCTCTGGATCGAGACGTTGTGCGCGAAGCCGCCGCGCACGATCTCGCGCACCGCCCGCTGGACGAACTGCTCACGCGGCGCCGTCTCGTGTGGTGCGGCGGCCTCGACCTTCGTCTCGATGTTGAACTTGATCCCCCAGGCCCGATGGTCCCTTGCCAGCTGGAACAGCTCGGCGAGCGTCGGCATCTTGGCGCCGGGGGAGAGCGTCTGGCCGGGATGCGCGGGCTGGCGGATCGACCCGCAGTCGAGCGTGCGGACCTGCGCGAACGTCAGGTCCTTCACGTATTTGCCGACATACGGGTACGCCGGGTCGCCGGGCGTCGCGGGCGCGGTGTCGCGGCACTTCGCGGCTGTCGTCTTGCGGTCGTGGGTGATCACCTCGCGACCGTCCTTGGTGATCTGGAGGTCGAGTTCGAGCGTGGTCACCCCCAGCTCCATCGCCTTGCCGAACGACGCGAGCGTGCTCTCGACCGTGAGGCCGAGCCCGCCGCGGTGGGCCTGGATGTCGAAGGCGCGACGCGGATGCGCGTCGGCGACCCCGGCCGTCGTCAAGGTCAGCGCAGCGGCCATGACCAGCGCGAATGTCTTCATTCGTGAACCATGCCACGGTCGGGTGAACTTCGATTGACTTTGACGCGACGTCAACCTCTACCTTCGTGGACATGCCGAACGAGCAGGAGTGGTCGATCCAGGACATCGCCCGCTCGGCCGGGACCACGAGCCGCACGCTGCGCCACTACGGCGAGATCGGGCTGCTCGAACCGAGCCGGGTGGGGAACAACGGATACCGCTACTACGACCAGGACGCGCTGGTGCGGCTGCAACGGATCCTGCTGCTTCGCGAACTCGGGCTGAGCCTGCCCGCGATCGGCGAAGTGCTCGAAGGAGAGCAGGACACGACAGCGGCGCTACGCACGCACCTGAAGTGGCTGGAGCAGGAGCGACAGCGGCTCGGACGGCAGATCGAATCGGTCAGGACGACCTTGAAGAAGACGGAAAGAGGTGAACAACTGATGGCAACGGAAGTGTTCGACGGCTTCGACCACACGAAGTACGAGCAGGAGGTCACCGAACGCTGGGGCGCCGACGCCTACAAGCAGGGCGACCGGTGGTGGAAGTCGCTGAGCGTCGAGGACAAGAAGGCACACCAGCAGGAACAGAAGGACATCGCGGCGGCCTTCGGCGAAGCGCACGCCAAGGGCCTGCCCGCCGACGGCGACGAGGCCCAGGCGATCACGCAGCGGCTGTACGAGTGGCTTCGGCCGGCCGTGCGGGCCGTGTCGAAGGGCTACTTCGCCGGTCTCGGGCAGCTGTACGTCGACGACCCGCGCTACGGGCAGTACGACGAGAAGCACGGCGCGGGCACCGCGGAGTACATCCGTGACGCGATGGCGGCGTACGCCGAGCGCAACCTGCGCGACTGATGACCGAGGGGCGGGGCTGCAGACCCGTCCGCTCGGAGCCACCAGGACGCCATGAAGGACGCTTTCATTGCAAAATTTGCTATGAAAGGCCCCTTCATCTCAAGCCGGTCGGCGTAACCCGCGCGACACGCCTATCCCTCTATGGCGGAATATCGGCTCCACGCTAGAAACGCCGATAGCGTGTGAGAGTGGATCCCATCCGCAACCCCTTCGCCCCGGGCGCCGGTCAACGGCCGCCCGAGCTGGCAGGCCGCGTGCGCGAGCTCCAGGCCTTCGAGGTCGTGCTCGAACGGGTCGCGCGCGGGAGACCCGAACGCAGCCTGATGCTGACCGGCCTGCGTGGCGTGGGGAAGACCGTGCTGCTGGGCGAGCTGCGCTCGCGGGCCATCAAGCACGGTTGGGGCGCCGGCAAGATCGAAGCCCGCCCGGACACCGAACTCAGGCGGCCGCTTTCGGCCGCGTTGCATCGCGCGATCCGCGACCTCGCCGTGCGCCATCGCGCACCCGACCGGGTCGAGCAGGTGCTCGGCGTGCTCAAGGCGTTCGCGCTGCGCGCCAACAAGCCGGACGCGAAGCTCCGCGACCGCTGGCAACCCGGCATCGACGTGCCCGCCGCACAGGGTCGCGCCGATTCGGGCGACATCGAGATCGACCTGGTCGAGTTGTTCACCGAGGTCGCGGAGCTGGCGGCCGACGTCGGCACCGGGGTCGCGCTGCTGATCGACGAGATCCAGGACCTGCTGCCCGAGGACGTCTCCGCGCTCTGCGCCGCCTGCCACGAGCTTTCGCAGTCCGGTGCACCGCTGGTCGTGGTCGGCGCGGGCCTGCCGCACGTGCCCGCGGTCCTTTCGGCATCAAAGTCGTACTCGGAGCGCCTCTTCCGCTACGCGCGCATCGACAGGCTCGATCGCGAAGACGCCGACCTCGCGGTGATGGCGCCCATCGAACGCGAGGACGCGGGCATCGAGCCGGAGGCGCTGGACGCCCTGTTCGACGCGTCGGGCGGCTATCCGTACTTCATCCAGGCGTACGGCAAGGCCGCCTGGGATGCCGCGCCCGCCGACCCCATCACCGTGAAGGACGTCCAGGTCGCCGCTCCGGAGGCCGAATCGGAACTCGCGGTCGGCTTCTTCGGCTCCCGGTACGAACGCGCGACGCCCGCAGAGCGTGAGTACCTGCTCGCGATGGCCGAGCTGACCCAGGGCAGGGACGAGTCCGCCGGCACCGCCGATGTGGCCGTCTACCTGGGACGGAAGCCTTCGTCGCTGTCGCCGGCGCGGGACAGCCTGATGAAGAAGGGCCTCGTGTACTCCGCCGAGCGCGGCCACATCGCCTTCACCGTCCCGCATTTCGGCCACTATCTGCTCGGCCGCGACTAAGCGCTGTCCTGTAAGTATCGCCGGGTGTGCTGACCTGCGGAAAGGGAGCGGGGGACCTTTGCTCTCGCCTCCGGGTCGGTCCACCCGTCCCGTCACCGCGAAGATGACTCACAGGACAGCGCCTAAGCCTCTCTGCGGCTTTATCGCCTCAGCTCTAGAAAGCGGTAGAGACTCCTACCGTCGCTTCATCGCGCCCTCTTCCGCCGTATAGGGCAGGCGCTAGAGACCTCCAGCGTTACCAAGAAGTGACCGGCACCACCAAATCTCTCCGGTTTTACGCTCTTGTTGCCGATGATTCATCGGCAGGTGTGCCAAGTCACCGGATAATCGTTGGCTTCCTTGTGAAAAAGGGTGCATACTAGAAGCACAGCCACGAAGACGCAAGATCTACTCCCAAGGGGATGACAAAAACCGATGAACAACATCGCCGCCAAGCTCCGTGCCCGTCGCGCCGAGGCTCGCACTCGCCGGGCCCTGAACCGGGCGATCGACACCGCGGCCACCGCGACCGTTCGTCAGGAGCTCATCGCTATCTCCCAGGCGCGTCACACGCACATGCGCTGACCCGACAACAACCGTTGTAGGTGTCGCCCGTTCGAGTGACCTACGACACATAGTGCGTGAGGTGTAACGCCGCGGAACGTGGCGTCGATACCCACTACGACCCCGTGATGCTGGCGGACCCCCGACCTGGCAGCATCACGGGGTTTCCATATGTCCACCCCCGGAAAGATTTCTTGCCTTCACCGCTTCGTGGAGTAACACTTGACCTAGTCAACGAATCTGTTGAGGTGGTCAAATGAATCGTTCCGCGGACCGGGTGGCGACCGTCCGGGCCTTCAACCGTCTGTACACCGGCGTGATCGGCGTCCTCGACGAAGGACCGGCCGACGCCGAGTACTCCCTGAGCGAGGCCAGGGTCCTCTTCGAACTCGCGCAGCAGGACCCCACCCAGGTCACCGACCTGCGCAAACGTCTCGACCTCGACGCCGGATACGCGAGCAGGCTGCTCGCGAGGCTCGAGGGGCGAGGCCTCCTCACCCGCGAACGCAGCGACGAGGACGCCCGCCGTCAGATCGTCCGGCTGACCGAGGACGGCCGCAAGGCGTTCGCCGTCCTCGACCAACGGTCGGTGGGCAGGATCGGCTCGCTGCTCGGCAAGTTCGGCGAAGACGAGCAAGATCGGCTGCTCGGCGCCATGGACACGATCACCTCGCTGGTCGGCGAGCGCGCGCCGAATCCCACGCTGGTCCTGCGCCCGCCCCGGCCCGGCGACTTCGGCTGGGTGGTCCACCGCCACGGCGCCCTCTACTCCCGCGAATACGGCTGGGACGAACGCTTCGAAGCACTCGTCGCCCGCGTCGTCGCCGAGTACGTCGACAGGCGCGGAGACCCTCGCCAAGCGGGCTGGATCGCCGAACTCGACGGGGAACGCGTCGGCAGCATCTTCTGCATGCCCGCCGAAGACGGCATCACCGCGAAGCTGCGGATGCTGCTCCTCGAACCGGCCGCGCGGGGCCGCGGCGTCGGGAAACGCCTGGTCACCGAATGCGTCGAGTTCGCGAGGGCGGCCGGCTACCCGGCGATGGAACTCTGGACGGTCTCCCTGCTGGACGCGGCGAGGGCGATCTACCGGAAGGCGGGTTTCCGGCTGGTGAGCGAGGAGACGATCGAGGGCTTCGGTTACGAGCTGACCGGCCAGACCTGGCGGCTGGAGCTGTGACCTGTCCGGACGATGTCGATTCGCGGAGCGCTTGTTCGTCTAGGGACCATCGATCCCAAGGAGGACACCATGCCCCACTACATCGGTTTCATCCGCGCCACGAAGGACTCGCACGACCACCTCGGCCCTGACGAAGCGCAACGCGTGCTCGAGAACTACATGGCCTGGGCGGAGGAGCGCACGAAGGAAGGCCGCTTCGTCGACGGCGGCGGGCTGTCGAAGAGCGGCCGGGTGCTGCGTGGTTCCGGCGGCGACGTCGGCGTGACCGACGGGCCGCACACCGAGGCCACCGAGATCGTCGGCGGCTACCAGGTGATCGAGGCCGCGGACCTCGACCAGGCGGAGAAGATCTTCGCGACGCATCCGCATCTGGAGTTCGGGCCGATCGAGGTGCGCAAGGTCGGCGAACGCGGTTGCGAGGAATGATGCCGAAGTTCGTGCTGTCATGAGCCGCCCGGCCGGCGTGGTGGAGCATCTGTTCCGGCACAGTGCCGGGCGGATCGTCGCCACGCTGGCCAGGGCGCTCGGCCCCGAACGGCTGGACCTGGCCGAAGAGGCCGTCGCCGACGCACTGGAACAGGCGTTGCGCACCTGGCCGCGGTGCGGGATCCCGGACAATCCGCGGGGCTGGCTGTTCCGGGCCGCGCGGAACCGGGCGATGGACGTCGTCCGGCGCGAGCAGACCCTGCGCGCGCTGCTGCCGCGGCTCGTGGAGCTCGACGGCTACGAAGCCGATCGGCGCACGGACGACGAACTCGTGTTGATGTTGCTGTGCTGCCATCCCGCGCTGCCGATGGTGTCGCAGGTGGCGCTGACCTTGAAGACCGTCGGCGGGCTCGGGGTGAACGAGATCGCGGCGGCCTTGCTGACGAAACCGGCGACGGTGGCGCAGCGCCTCGTGCGGGCGAAGAAGTGGTTGCGCGCGTCGGGGAAACCGCTCAGCCTGCCGGGGCCGGACGCGCTTGAGTCCAGAGTGGACAGTGTGCTTGCCGTGCTGTACCTGCTGTTCAACGAAGGCTACGACACGACGACCGGAGAGGTCGCGGTGCGCGGCGAACTGTGCGGTGAGGCGATCCGGCTGGGACGGCTGCTGCTCGCCGAGCCGAAGACGGATCTGCCGAGGGTGCGGGCGCTGGTGGCGCTGATGCTGGTGCAGGGGAGCAGGCTGCCCGCGCGGGTCGACCGGGACGGTGATCTGCTGCTGCTCGACGAACAGGATCACGACCGCTGGGACCACGCGATGATCGCCGAGGGGACGCGGCAGTTCGAGCGGGCGTGCACCGGGCCGGAGATGTCGGCGTACCACGTCGAGGCCGCGATCGCGCTGTGCCACAGCACGGCCCAGCCGCCCGACTGGCGCCGGATCGTCGGCCTGTACGACGACCTGCTGGCGCTGCGCCCGTCGCCGGTGGCGCGGCTGAACCGCGCGATCGCTCTGTCCATGGTGGACGGTGCCGTCGCCGGGATCGCCGAACTCGAAGCCATCGAGGCCGACCTGCCGGACTACACCCTGCTGCCCGCCGTCCTCGGCGCGCTGTGGCTGCGGGCCGGCGACCCTGTGCGAGCCGCCGAGCACTATCGGCGAGCGCTTGCGTTGCCCTGCTCGGAACCGCAACGCCGCTTCCTGACCCGACGCCTGGAGGACTGCTCCGAGACTCCTTGAACGGGTCGACAGGTGTGACTGAGTGGACGACACGCGTGATCCGATGGACGACACGCGTGATCCGGCGGACGCGACAGAGAAAAAGGGGCCGCGTCCCGGCAGGACGCGGCCCCTTCGATCACCAGCGGCTAGTGGACGCCGATCTCGCGGAGATCCTTGTCGTGCTCGTCGGCGTGGTAGTCCTCGGCCTCGGTGTCGTCCGTGCCGTTGAAGACCTTCAGCTGCCGCGCGATCACCGTGAAGATCACGGCGATCAGCAGGTTCGCGGCCAGCGCCACGAAACCGACGTAGATCTGCAGCTGCGAGCCGCTGAGCGGGTGCCAGCCGAAGATCGACAGGTCGCCGAGCTTCAGCGCCGAGCCACCGAAGTGCGCCTTGCCGGTCGACGCGTTCGGGATGTTGTAGAGCATGACCAGGCCCCAGCCGATGCCGGCCACCCAGCCGGCGATCAGGCCCCAGCGGTGGAACCACCGCGTGTAGAGCGAGATCGCGACCGCGGGCAGCGTCTGCAGGATCAGCACGCCGCCGATGAGCTGGAGGTCGATCGAGAACTGCGGGTCGATGAACAGGATGAACGCCACCGCGCCGAACTTCACGATCAGCGAAGCGAGCTTGGCCTGCTTCGCCTCCTGGCCCGGTGTCGCGTCCTTCTTGATGTACTCCTTATAGATGTTGCGGGTCCACAGGTTGGCCGCCGCGATCGACATGATCGCCGCGGGCACCAGCGCGCCGATGCCGATCGCGGCGAACGCGATCCCGGCGAACCACGACGAGAACTGCGAGTCGAACAGCACCGGGACGACGGTGTTCGTGTCGGGCTTGCCGGTGGCGTTGTTGGTGATCGGCGAGACCGACGCGCTGATCGCGACGTAGCCGAGCAGCGCCAGCAGGCCCAGCACCAGCGAGTACGCCGGCAACGCGACCATGTTCCGCTTGATCACGCTGCGGCCGCGCGACGCGAGCACGCTGGTGAGCGAGTGCGGATACAGGAACAGCGCGAGCGCCGAACCGAGCGCCAGTGTCGCGTACTGCAACTGGTTGTTCGCGTTGAGCAGGATGCCGTCCGCCTGGGATGGCGACTTGTCGAACTTGGCGTCGGCCGCGTCGAAGATCGCCGACCAGCCGCCGAGCTTCGAGGGCAGGTAGATGATCGCCACGATGATCACGAGGTAGATCAGGATGTCCTTGACGAACGCGATCAGCGCGGGCGCGCGAAGGCCGGACTGGTAGGTGTAGACCGCCAGGATGATGAAGGCGACCAGCAGCGGCAGGTGACCGACGACGCCGGAGCCGTTGATGCCCATGGTCCGCAGCACCGCTTCGAGGCCGACGAGCTGCAGCGCGATGTACGGCATCGTCGCGATGATTCCGGTGATCGCGATCAGCAGCGCCAGCGTCGGCGAACCGAAGCGGCCGCGGACGAAGTCGGCGGGGGTGACGTAGCCGCGGACGCGCGAAACCGACCACATGCGCAGCGCCGGCATCAGCACGATCGGATAGACGATGATCGTGTACGGCAGCGCGAACATGCCCATCGCGCCGGCACTGAACATCAGCGCGGGGACGGCGACGAACGTGTACGCCGTGTAGAGGTCACCGCCGAGCAGGAACCAGGTGATCCACGAACCGAACTTGCGGCCGCCGAGGCCCCATTCGTCCAGGTGGTCGAGGGTGTTGCCGGCCTTCCAGCGGGAAGCGACGAAGCCGAGCACGGTGACCACCGCGAAGAGGATCGTGAAGATGATCAGCTCTGGCCATTGGATGTTGCTCACTTGGCGTCCCCCTCGTCGAGCTCGTCCACGGACAGCCGGTCGGGACGCTCACTGGTCGGCTTGTCCTTGGTCATCACGTAGACGACCCAGGTGCACAGGACGCCGACGGCCACGAACACGAATTGGAACCAGTAGAAGAACGGCATCCCGAACACGCGCGGCCCGTCCGAATTGAACAAGGACGTGATCAGCACCAGCAACGGGATGATCAACAGGAGGTTCCAGGGGCTGAACTGAAAGCCCCTCACCTTCCCGTCTGCCTTACCTGACGCCATCGGACCTCACCTAACGTTTCCCGTACCCCCGGATGGACCCGATGACCCTAGAACCTCTCCCCCACCCGGGTCACGCGTGGCCGATATCGATTTGATCAGCGGCGCTCCATACGACGAAGGGCGGTTGCCGTCCCGCTCCCCGCCGGATATCAATAGCCGCAAGTCGCGAACAGGAACTTCGCACGCAAGATCAAAGGGGCATCGGATGAAGAAACTCCGCTATGCGGTGGTGATCCCGGCTGTCGCCGGCACCATGCTGGCCGGGTTCACTCCTGCGTTCGCAGGACCGGAGGCTGCTCGGCAGCAGCCGCTGAACTCCACCAACATTCCGGCGAAGTACGCGGACCAGAAGCTGGACTGGCACAAGTGCACCGCCAGTGAACTGCCGTCCGCGCCGCCTCCGGGGGCCGAGAACATCGAGTGCGCGACCTACCGCGCACCGCGCAACTGGTACAAGACGAACGAGGCCATCGACCTGACGATCGCCGTCAGCCGCCTCGCCGCCACCAGCGGCAACGCGACCGCCAGCGTGATCACCAACCCGGGTGGCCCCGGCGCTCCGGGCCGTAACTTCCCGGCCCGTCTGCGTAACCAGACGAAGCTGCGCGCGAACCAGGAGATCATCGGTCTCGACCCGCGCGGCACCGGCAAGAGCACCAACATCACCTGCGGCAACGCGATCGGCACCGGCTCCGACCTCGACCCGCGCGACCGCAGCCGGGCGAACCTCAACCTGATCCTGGACGCCACCAAGTACGCGGCGGACTCCTGCCAGGTGAAGTCCGGCGAGCTGGGCCCGCTCATCAACACCGCGCAGACCATCCGCGACATCGACCTGCTGCGCGTCCTCCTCGGCCGCGACAAGATCAACTGGGTCGGCTACTCGGCGGGCACCTGGATGGGCGCGCACTACGCGCAGCAGTTCCCCACCAGGACCGGCAAGTTCCTGCTCGACTCCTCGACCGAGTTCACCACCACCTGGCAGAACTCGTTCGACGGGCAGCCGCTCGGCTTCGAGCGCCGCTGGCGTCAGGACTTCCTGCCGTGGATCGGCAAGTACGACAAGGTCTACGGCTTCGGCAAGACCGGTGAAGCCGCGCGCCAGACCTACGAGAAGGTCCGCTTCGCGCTGACGCAGAACCCGGTCGAGGTGGACGGCGTCCCGGTTTCGGCCAACGCCCTCGACTCGACCATCGCGGGGTACCTCTACTCGAAGCGCAACTTCCCCGCGCTGGCCGACTACCTGGTCAACCTGAAGACGCTGACCGAAGGCACCTCGACGCAGCAGCAGAAGTCGGCCGCCGCGCAGAAGGTCAAGGCGGAGACGGTGGACGGTGACGGCGTCATCGGCCCGCAGCCGCTGTTCGTCCCGACCGACGGCGACTCCTACAACGCCAGCTTCTGGACCATCCCCTGCAACGAGGGCAAGTGGACCGGCAACCGGCAGAGCGTCATCCGCCAGTCGCAGAAGCTGATCGACCGCGACCTGCCGCTGCTCGGCGCCGGCTGGCTGATCCAGCCGTGCATCTTCTGGAAGAACAAGCCGGTCGACCTGCCGAAGCTCGACGGCCGCGGCGTCCCGCCGGTGCTGATCGTCCAGTCGGTGAACGACCCCGCGACCCCGATCGAGGGTGCGACCCGTGCGCACCGCGCGTTCGCCGGCTCGCGGATGATCACGGTGACCGGTGAAGGCGACCACGGTATCTACGCCGGCGGCAACGCGGGTGTGGACAAGGTCGTGGAGGACTTCCTCGTCGACGGCAAGGTGCCGAACGACCAGAGCCTCCCCGGACTCCCACTTCCGGTGCCCGCGGGCGCCTGAAGCCACTAGGGATTGTGGCCCCGTCGAGCTTCGGCTCGGCGGGGCCCTTTCTTTGGGGTTGTCCACGACCTGTGCACAGAGTTGTCCACAGGCTGGGGGTAACTCGGTGGGGACAACTCGGTCGCCGAGGCGGAACTCGCGTGATCGGGGCCGTAACTCGCGTGATTGAAGGCGTAACTCGCGTGCGCCTGGCCGGGCCGGTATTAGTATTGGCGCCATGGTGCGAGTGCCGTTGACGGACGAAGAACGCGAACGCGGCGAGCGGCTGGGGCTGGCGCTCCGGGACGCGCGCGCGTCGGCGTCGCGGAGCATGGTCGAGGTCGCCGCGGAGGCCGGGATCTCGGTGGAGACGCTCCGCAAGATCGAGACCGGCCGGATCCCGACGCCCGCCTTCTTCACGGTGATGGCGATCGCGGACGCCGTCGGGCTGCCGCTGGACTCACTGCGCGCGGTCGCCGAGGCCAGTACTGAACAGGTCGCCGAAGCGAGCTAGGGGCGCAACGCGGCCAGGGCGTGAGCCCGGTCGTTCAGGTAGAGGAAGCCGTCGATCGGCAGGTCGAAGCTGCTCAGCAGGCTTTCCAAGGTGGCGTATTCGTCCACGCCGAGCCGCAGGTTCTCCTTCATCGCGTGTGCGACGAGGACGTCGGCCAGTTCTTCCCACTCGCCCGACCAGTGCAGCGTGCGGTAGAAGGCCAGGACGTCCGGCGTGATCCGGCCGGCGATCTGGTCGAGCAGGCTGTCGCCGAAGAAGCTGATGCGGCCGGCGGCGAGGTCGGCGACGGTCGGGTTCGCCGGGTCGGCCGCGGCGTCGGGATTGCGGACCACGCCGGGGCCCGCCACCGGATAGCCCGTTTTGACGTGGCCGTTGTCCTCGACCAGCACGATCAGATGCACGCCGTAGCGCTCGCCGGCGCAGCGCCAGCGGCCGTTGTGCAGTCTGACGCGGGGTTCGCTCGGATCGTTCGCGACGTCCTTGATGACCGCGATGATCTGCTCGTCGGTCCAGCCCGCGGGGAACTCGCTGGTCGCCCGCCGTCCCTTTCCCGGTGCGTGCCCGCCGCCCACTCGTGCTCCTTTCGTCGCATCGAGGGTAACCCGCGTTCGGAGTATCCGGATGATCCGAACGCGGGAACGGGTGACCTCAGGCCATCACGCTGAGCAAGACGGTGCCGACGGCCAGTACGTCCACGCCTCGCAGGGCCTGGAATCCGGCCGCCCCGCCGCCGACGTCGTAGTTCATCGGCGGCCGGGTCGCCGTCCGCAGCGCGGCGACCACGGCGAGCGGGATCGCGAGCCACGCCTGCCAGGCCGGGGTCACCCCGAGGGTCAGCGTCACCAGGCCGAGCAGCACTCCCCAGCCGAGGCCGAGCAGGGCGACGACCAGGCCGTTGACCAGCCGCAACTCCCAGTCGGACGCGCCGAGCCATCGCCTGCGGCCGGGATTGCGCCACAGTTCGCCGAGCCCGCCGACGAACGGCACGAGCGCCGCGTACGCGCCGAGCGCGAACAGCGGCACCACCGGGACGGCGGGGAAGGCCAGGTGCCCGAGACCGACCAGGCAAGCGATCACCACGCCGGCCGCCGCGTAGCGCATCCGGCCGAGCACGCCCGCCCAGGCGAGCCGCAGCGTGGTCGGCCGCCGCAACGTCAGCCACGGCACCGGCTTCGATTCCGGGATCAGCAGCATGGGGTCCATGAAGACCGCGGCCATCGCCCGCAGGAGCCGCGCGTTCCAGCCGTCGACGAGTTCCTGGCGCCCGGCCCCGGACATCGGCTCGCCGCCGAAGGCCACCGCCACCGCCACCACGAGCAGCCCGCCGGCCAGCACCTCGATCGCGATCGGCCCCAGCTCCGCGGCCGCCGTCGCCAGACCGGCCAGCGCGAGCACGACCGGGCCCGCCGTTTCCCCGCGGATCGCCGTCCGCCGCGCGGTGACGGCGGCCAGGATCGCGCCGGAGGCGGTCAACGCCGACATCGCGATCCACACGTCCTTCGATCCGCCACCGATCGCGGTGACCAGCGCCCCGGTGTAGCCGACCACGACGACCAGCCCGGACCAGAGCGTCCACATCCGCTTCACGACGACACGGCGCCTGTCGACGCGGGCGAAGTCCATCCAGGTCAGCGCCGCCGGCTCGGCCCAGACGAAGCCGCGGCGGAGCAGGCTGCGCCAGAACATCGCGCACAGCACCACCAGCAGGCCGAACACCGCCGGGAAGTCCACAACGGACTGTCCAAAAAGGAAATCGCGGAGTTTCGGCAGGTTCTGGAACGCGGTGAACAACGCGCCGAAGCCGAACAGTGCCAGGAAGGTCTGGTAATCCCCGTTGAACAACCCGCCGAATCGCTGTCGTCCCGGGACGTGCGTGGGGGCTTTCGTGGTCACCACAACTCGAGGGTGGAGTCGGCCGCTTCGAGCAGCGGGGGATGGTGCGTGGCCACGACGACGGCCGCCCCGGCGTCGGTCGACCGCTTGATCAACGACGTCAGCCATTCCTTCCCGGCGGCATCGAGCGCCCGCTCGGGCTCGTCGAGCAGCAGGACGTCGTGCGGCCGCGCGGTCGCGCCGAGGAGCAGCAGGCGACGGCGTTGCCCGGCCGAGAACTTGCCCGCGGTGACCTTCGCGCGTTCCGAAAGTCCCGCGTCCGCCAGAAGCGCGTCGAAATCGCCGAGGTCGGCCCCGAAGGAGCCCTCCAGTAGCTCGAGATGCTGGAGCGGAGTCAGTTCGGCGAAGAAATCGGAGTCGTCGAACAGCACGGAAACCTTGCGGCGGAAGGAAACATCGCGTTCGTCGGGTTTCCCGCCCGCGACGACGACGCGTCCACGCTGCGGGGTCTGCGTTCCGTACAGACACCGCAACAGGGTCGATTTGCCCACCCCGTTGGGGCCGACGATGACCGCGCATTCGCCTGCCTCGACCTCGAAGTCGAGGCCGTCGAACAACCAGAGATCCCCGGCCTGGACGCCGAGCCCGCGTACGTCGATCATGTGGCGCGCAACAACTCGATCACCGGTGCGAGCGCGTCCATGTTGTGCTCCAGCACGGTGAAGTAGGTGAACCCGAACCGCTCGCGATGCGCCAGGACCTGTTCGGCGATCTGCTCGTGCGTGCCGACCAGAGCCGTCGGCAGCTCGGCGAGCTGGTCGACGGTGAGCTTGCCTTCGAGTAGCTCTCGCAGACTCTCCAAACCCTCTCGCCGGTCTTCGACCACGGCGACGAAATGCGCGAGGATATTGAATTCGGCGGCGCGGCCCTTGAGTTTTCCGCGGACGAAGTCCACCCGCTCCGCGATCCCGGCGGCGTCGTCGACGGCGAGTTCTCCTCCGTCGGGAACGGCGGCCGTGCCGGTGAACCCGATGATGTCGGCGTGTTCGGCGGCGAGCGTGAGCAGCCTGTCGCCGCGGCCGGCGATCATCAGCGGCGGCCCCGGTTTCTGCACCGTGGCCGGTTTGTGCTTTTCGTCGGCATAGCGCCGGTTGAGTTCTTTGATCGTTTTTTCGAGGTGGGCGACGCGCTGTCCGGCGCGGGGGAACTCCATTCCCGCCGCTTCGAATTCGGCCTTCACGTAACCGGCCCCCAGGCCGAGCTCCAGCCTTCCCTCGGTGAACTGGTCGGTGCCGGTGACGTCGCGGGCGAGCAGCACCGGGTTGTAGAAGGCCGTGTTGATGACGAAGGTGTTGAGCCTGGGGCGGCTCGTCACCTCGGCGGCGAGCACGAGCGCCGGGAAGGGCGGTGCCATGCCGAGGTGGTCCGCCGCGCCGATCACGTCGAACCCGAGGTCTTCGGCCTTGCGGCACTTGCCGACCCACGCCGCGCGGGTCTCCGGGACGACCATGTTGACGCCGAATTTGACCATGCGGCCACGGTACCGAGCGCGAAAGAAGAAGGCCTCATCCCCCGGAATGACTCCGAGGATGAGGCTCACAGGTCATGAAGGGGGCGCCACCGTGAGGTGGGAGCGGACGGCGCTGACGATGTAGGAATCGGGACGTTCAGTGTCCCGATTCCTACATCGTCGCGAGTGTGCCTCGGCACCGTTCCTCCGTCGCGCCCACAAAGCAGTCGAGTGGGGAGGATTCAGGACGTTGAACGTCCTGAATCCTCCCCACTCACCTCAACGAAACCTGAGCGACGCCGAGGTCGATCAGCCGAGACGCTGCTTCAGTGCGTCCAGCTCGTCACGCAGCGAAGCCGGGACCTTGTCGCCGATCTTCTCGAACCACTCCTCGATGAGCGGCAGTTCCTGGCGCCACTCGTCGGCGGAGACGTCGAGCGCGGCCTGGATGTCGGCCAGCGGCTCCTTGAGGCCCTCGGTGTCGAGGTCCTCGGCCTTCGGCACGAAGCCGACCGGGGTCTCGTTCGCGTTGCCCTTGCCTTCGACGCGCTCGATGACCCACTTCAGGATCCGCGAGTTCTCGCCGAAGCCCGGCCACAGGAAGCGGCCGTCGTCGCCGCGGCGGAACCAGTTGACGTAGAAGATCTTCGGCAGCTTGTCCGCGTCGGCGTTCTTGCCGAGGTCCAGCCAGTGCTTGAAGTAGTCACCGGCGTGGTAGCCGAGGAACGGCAGCATGGCCATCGGGTCGCGGCGCACGTTGCCGACCGCGCCGGCGGCGGCCGCGGTGGTCTCCGACGACATGGTGGCGCCCATGAACACGCCGTGCTGCCAGTCGCGGGCCTCGTTCACCAGCGGGACCGTGGTCTTGCGGCGGCCGCCGAACAGGATCGCCGAGATCGGCACGCCCTGCGGGTCGTCCCACTCGGGCGCGAGGATCGGGCACTGCGACATCGGCGTGCAGTACCGCGAGTTCGGGTGCGCGGCCTTCTCTTCCGACTCCGGCGTCCAGTCCTGCTTCTTCCAGGAGGTGGCGTGCGCGGGCTTCTCGCCCATGCCCTCCCACCAGATGTCGCCGTCGTCGGTGAGCGCGACGTTCGTGTAGACCGTGTTGCCCTTTTCGATGGTGCGCATCGCGTTGGGGTTGGTGTGCCAGTCGGTGCCCGGCGCGACGCCGAAGAAGCCGAACTCGGGGTTCACCGCGTACAGGCGGCCGTCCTCGCCGAACCGCATCCACGCGATGTCGTCACCGAGGGTTTCGGCGCGCCAGCCGGGGATGGTCGGCTGCAGCATGGCGAGGTTGGTCTTGCCGCAGGCGCTCGGGAACGCCGCCGCGACGTAGTGGACCTTGTCCTCGGGCGAGATCAGCTTGAGGATCAGCATGTGCTCGGCCAGCCAGCCCTCGTCGCGGGCGATGACCGAGCCGATGCGCAGCGAGTAGCACTTCTTGCCCAGCAGCGAGTTGCCGCCGTAGCCGGAGCCGTAGCTCCAGATCTCGCGGGTCTCGGGGAAGTGCGAGATGTACTTGGTGGTGTTGCACGGCCAGGAGACGTCCTCCTGACCCGGCTCCAGCGGCGCGCCGACGGAGTGCAGGGCCGGGACGAACGCGCGCTCGGTGCCGTCCTCGGTGACGAACTTGTCCAGCGCGGCCTTGCCGGCGCGGGTCATCACGCGCATGGAGGCGACGACGTAGGCGAAGTCGGTGATCTCGATGCCGAGCTTGGGGTCCTCGGCTCCGAGGGGGCCCATGCAGAAGGGGATGACGTACATCGTGCGACCGCGCATACAGCCGCGGTACAGCTCGGTCATCGTGGCCTTCATCTCGGCCGGGTCCATCCAGTTGTTGGTGGGACCGGCGTCCTCTTCGTTCTCCGAACAGATGAAGGTGCGCTCTTCGACGCGGGCGACGTCATTCGGGTCGGAAGCGGCCCAGTACGAGTTGGGCTTCGCGTCGAGCTGCACGAACGTGCCGGCGGAGACCAGCTCGGCGTTGATGCGCGCGGCCTCTTCGTCGGACCCGTCGACCCACACCACGCGGTCCGGAGTGGTCAGTTCGGCGACCTCCCGGACCCAGGACAGCACGCCACTGTGCGTCGTCGGCGCATTTTCCAGTCCGGGGATGGCGACTGCGGTCATCTCTACTCCTGACTTCCGACGGCAGAAGCCCACACCGGGAACGACGCTGTTCCGATGCGGGCTTCGATGCCGGCGACCGAATGGCTTCGCACACCGGCGGGAAGGCCGGTGTGCAGGTTTTGGGATTCCCCGAGAGTAGCCGGATGACCGGCAGGTAACCGAGAGCTGACCTGTCGGTTCTCTCACAAGAACGATAAGGGAATCGATTCAGTATCACCGGAATGGGCCATACGCAGAAATTCTTCCGGTGATCGACAGCACGCCGATGGGGCGAATCGGACATGAGAAAGCCCGGCACGAGGGCTCGTACCGGGCTGTTCTGTGACCAGGATTACACGAATTCGTCTTCAAAATGGCCTAGACCATTCTGGCGGTGGTTTAAACCATTTCGGGAATCAGTTGAGGCTGATCCACTGGCCGGTCGAAGAATCGATCTTCGCCACACCTTCGAGTGTTTCGGTACCCGCGCCGCCCCACGCCGCGTCACCCGCGGGGTCGCCGTCGACGGCGGCCGGAGTGCTCGCGAAGGCCGAGCCGATGTCGTCGTTGACCACGCCGCTACTGACCTCGGTCCACTGGCCGGGGCCGGTGTGCTCGTAGGTCTTGGAGTTGCCGGAGGCGTCGGTCTCCACCGCGATGTCGGCGTTGCCGTCGCCGTCCTTGTCGGTGAAGGCGATCGTGCGGCCGTCCTCCGTCTGGACGACGGCGGTGTCGGGAGTCCCGTCACCGTTCGTGTCGATCGTCGGCGGGCCGATCTCGACGTCGCCGCTGGGCATGTCGGCGTGCATGGTGCCACTGGTGCCCGCGTCGGAACCGCCGTCGTCGCTACCGCCACCGGCCTCGACCCAGGCGCCGGACGCCTCGTCGTAGACGGCTTCCTGGACGACCTTGCCGTTCTCGTCCAGCACCGCGTACTGGTCGGCCTCGCCGTCGCCGTCGGTGTCGACGAACGCCTGGCCGGTGCCGTCTTCGTGCTGGATCACCGCGGCGTCGTTCACGCCGTCCTTGTCGAGGTCGTAGTTGAGCTCGGCCTGGTACTCCTCGCCGTCAACGTGGACCGTGACCGCCTCCGTGGAGCCCGTCTCGGTGTCCGTGCCGCCGCTCTCGTCGACCCACATGGGATAACCCCCTCGTTGACCTGCTGGTGTGTCGAAGCTTAGGACTCACCGTAGGCCGGTTCGGTTCCGGTCCACAACAGGACCACCCTGGTCAGGCGTCGCGCAGTGACCGGATGCGACCGAGCAGTGCCTCAGCGCGATCGCGACCGTCCGAGACGTCCTTCAGGCGCTTCGCGACGACCGAGATCTTCTTCGCCCGTTCCTGCGCGCCCATCTTGATCGTCTTGTCGACTTCCTTCAGCTCCGCCTCGATCGCGTCGATGCGGCGGCCGAGGGCCTCGTCGAGCGCCATCGACAGCTGCTGTTCGGCCTCGATCAGCTGCTCCGCGACGAGCTGGTCCAGCGTGGACCGCGCGTCCGCGATCGCCTCGACCAGCCACTGCTTCATATGCTGCTTGTCCGAGGCGTGTTTGCGGGTGCGCGCCATCCACCAGCCGGCGCCGAGGCCGATGATGATCGTGGCCGGCAGGATCACCGGGTTCAGGATCGCGACGCCCGCCAGCGGCAGCGCGGCGACCTTCCCGGCGCCGAGACCGCCGGAAACACCCATGAAGATGAGCAGTTTGTCCTCGGCCGTCGGCGGTTTCTTGTCCGGCGGGCGCAGCACGACCGGCGGGCCGCCCGCCCTGGCGAACTGGCCGCGGATGATGTCGAGCTCTTCGGCCGAGAACAGCTCCGAAAGCGCGACGTTGGTGACCTGGTTGAGCCGCTGGGAGAGCAGCATCGAAATCCGCTGCGACGTCGTCTGCAACGCGATGTCGACCTGCTGGGGCAACGCGGCGAGGGCGTCCCGTTTCGCGCCGTCGATCTGCTGCCGGAAATGCGTCGACGCGTCGCGCATCTGCCTACTGGTCTCGTGTCCGACCTCGACGCGGGTCCGCTGGATCTCCGCGCGCAGCTTCAGCTGCCAGCCCCGCGTCGACGAGCGCCGTTCGGTGGTCAGGTCGTCGCGGCGCTGGCGGAGCTGTTCCGCCTCGGCCTCGCCGGCGGACAACGCACGGCTTTCGGCCTGCAACTTCGCCTTGAGCTCGGCGAGAGCGCTCGACAGCGCGCGCAAAGTGTTGGCCTCGCCCAGCATCGCCGAGCGGCCGACCAGCATCTCCTGCAACGCGCCCTGCAGTGCGCCGATCCCGGCCTTTTCCCGCAGCATCATGGCCATCTGCTCGTTCGGGGCCTTGGCCGCCGTTTCGAACATCCGCGCGGACACCGGGTGGAACACCGCGTCGGCGAACCGGGGAGCGTGCTCGGCGAGCAGCCGCCGGTCGGCTTCGAGGACCTCGCGCCAGCCGCGGAACTGGTCGGTCTTGGTCAGCGCGAACAGCACGGTTTCGACGCGCTCGCCCATGTCCTGCAGGAAGTGCAGCTCCTGCGCGGTGAACGGCGAGGAGGCGTCGACGACGAACAGCAGCGCGGTGGCGCCCGCGGCGGCCTCCTTCGCCAGTTCGCCGTGCATCGAGTCGAGTCCGCCGACCCCAGGAGTATCCACAATGGACACTCGTTCGAGCAGTGGGACCGGCCCGGAGACTTCGACGTAACGCGGCGGGATCTGCCCCTCCGGCAGGTCGTGCGCGGCCGAAACCCAGTGGATCAGGCCGTTGAGGTTGATCGGCACCGGCGCCAGCTGGCCCGGGTAGCAGGCCTGCGCGGACCACTGCTCGGCGTGCTCGAAGACCAGATACGTCGCCGTGGCGACGTCGGCGTCCACAGGGGACAGTCCCGGCATGGACAGGAGCGCGTTCACGAGCGAACTCTTGCCGCGGTTGGTCTCGCCGACCACCACGACCGACGGCTTCTTCGGCCGCGCCTTCCGGATGTCCTCGACCCATTTCGCGGCCTGAGGATCGGCTTCGCGGACGACGGTGAGCAACTGCTCGCGCGTGCTCTTCACGACCGCCGGCAGATTGGCCGCCGCGCTCGGAGCGGTCACTGGGCCTTCTTCGCGTAGACGATGACGATCGGCGCGCGCAGGACCCGGTCGTGATCGGCGAACCCGACGACCTCGGTCTCCGCGACGAGCCCTTCGAGCGCCGGATCCTCGGTCGCGACCGCGCCGCCCGCCTCGTGCACGGCGGGGTCGAACCGCTCACCGTCCGGGCGCAGGGCACGGACACCGATCCCGGCGAGACCGTGTTCCAGCCGCTCGACGACGCCGCCGCTGCGGGCGCGATCGAGGGCGTACAGGCAGAGCTGGATCAGCGCCTGCCGGTCGGCGAGAGCCTGTTCGAGGTCGGCCGGACCCGTGGTCGTGGACTCCACATCGGTCTTCGACGTGGCTTCGACGGCCACGGTTCCCTCGGACGGCGAAGTCGCGCCATCCGCTTCGGCGATGATCGCCGCCGAGATCTGGCCGGTCGGCACTTCGTCCGGGTCCACCTCGTCGACCGCCTTCTTGCGCAGCCAAGCACCCACCCGAATCGACCCCCGTAACTGGTGTCCCGGGCCTGCTGATCAGCCCGGGGAGATTTCACCAGTGTCGACCAAACGCCCGTCGGCCGGGGGCGAAATCGGCAGAACGGGACGAAGGAATCTGGTGATCAGCTCCTTCATCACCGCGAGTTCCGCTTTCGGATCGAGGTCCGGCTCCAGAATCACGCGTGAAAGCGGTGCGTCGACCAACGCGACCAGCCAGCTCGCCACCGTCTTCGGAGCGAAGCCGGGATCGATCCGGCCCGCGTCCACCGCCCGCGTCACCAGGCCGACCAGACCGTCGCGCAGTGCGCGATCGTTGCGCTGGATGAGCCTGGCCAGCTCGGCGTCACGGGAACACTGCGCGGCGACCTCGAGGACGAGCTTGGCGATGACCGGGTGCAGAAGCTGTTCCGACACATGGGCGATGACCTGGAGGATGGCTTCCCCCGGATCTTCGATCTCTTCGGCGGCCGCGAGCAGGGCCGCGGTCTCGTCGCCGTCCTGCTCGAAGATGCCGACGAAGACCGCGCGTTTGTTCGGGAAGTAGTGGAACAGGCTGCCGGTGCTGATCCCCGCGGCGCGGCAGATCTCCGCCGTCGTCGTCTTCTCGAAGCCCTTCATCGCGAAACAGCCCGCGGCGGCGTCGAGGATGGCGCGGCGTTTCGCCTCGTGTTTGGCCGGGTCGACCGTCCTCATTTCACCGCCGGCGGCTCGTCTTGCCACGGATAGCCGTGGTCGAGGAGGGCCTTGGCGACGGCTTCGCGGTCGACGTCACCCTTCTGCCGCACCAGTTCACGGCCGTCCGCGGCGAGCAGGACGAGCTCCTTGCCGTCGAAGAAGACGGCCTCCAGCTGGGCTTCGTACGCGCGACTGCGGCCCTTGGCGGTCAGCGTGATGCGGGTCGGTGTCACCTTGACGATCAGCCGTTCGTGCGCCCAGACCGCGGCGAAGAACAGGCCGAAGGCCAGGCCGACGCCGATCCCGGTGACCACGCCCCATGGCCGCGGCATGTCCGAGACGAGCTGGAAGGGGCCCTTGAACGGGACCCAGCTCAGGGACGCCACCCAGCCGGAGATCGACTGGAGGAACCAGCCGATCGCGGCGCCCGCCAGCGGACAGCCGAGCCAGGAGGCCGTGCGCAGCCACTGGGGCTCGTCGACGATCGTTTCCATGCGCCCATTATTAGACCGAGCGCTCGGTTTATCAAACCGGGCCCGCAATTGGTCACCTACTTGCCTGGACGCTTTCCGGCGCGCGCGTGCGGTCGGGGCAAGTAGGTGACCAATTGCGGAGGGGTCAGTCGCGGATCTGCTGCCAGATGAGGAAGTAGGCCCGGTGCACGACGTGCGCGACGCGGCTCTGGGCGGGCGTCGCGCCGAAGGACGCGAAGGAGCGCCACCAGCCGGCACGTTCCAGGGCGTGGGCCGCCAGCTCGGCGCGCGGAGCACCCGGCTTGCCGAGCTGGGCGCCGATGTCGGCGTTGCTGCCGACCCGCAGGACCTCCTCGGACAGGTCCTCGGGCATGTCGACCGCGCCGGAAGCGACCAGCGTGAGCGCTTCGAGCAGCCGGAGCTGGTGTGCCTCGGGCTTGGCGAGCAGGACCTCGATCGCGTCGTGGACGCGCTGCCGTTCGGCCGGGTCGCCGGACGCGTGGGCCAGCGCGGTGACCGAAGCCAGCGCGGCGGCGGCCTTGATGCCGTCGGCGCGGGCGGCGAAGACGATGCTCAGCCGCTGGCGGACGGCTTCGAGCCCGGAGGCGTCGAGCAGCTTCCGCCGCAGCGAGCCCGCGGTGATCTCGGGTTCCTTGCGGATCGCCTCGACGGCGTACCGGACGCCGAACAGGTCCAGCTTCTCCAGCAGCCGCAGCCGGGTGCCCGCCGCGACGTCGCATTCCCAGCTGGTGAAGATGTCCGCCGAGATCAGCATGGTCTCGAGGATGTCGTCGTCCATCTCGGCCAGCTGGCGCAGCGCTTCGGCGTCGGGGGAGGTGAAGCCGCCGGACTCGGCCGACTCCGCGATCAGCCCGATCACCGGCAGCACGTCCGCGACGCGGGGCTTCAGCGTCGAAGCCTGCTTCTCCGACAGGAGCGTGGCGGCCTTCCACACGTCGCCACCCGAGCCTTCGACCGACTCCGGCGCGATGGTGTCCGCCTTGTTGAGCACCGCGATCGCGTTGACCGGACCCGCCTCGCGGCTCGCGGTCGCGGCGGTGAACGCGGCCAAGGCCTGCTGGTCGTCGGCACGGACGCCCTGCGTGACCACGTAAAGCACAGCCTCGGCACCCGCGACGGCGTTGCGCGAAGTGTCGTCCAGCTCGTCGGAGCCTTCGTCCTCGTCCTCGTCGCCGTCGGGCTTGCGGTGCTTCGCCGCGCCCAGCAGCTCCTCGGTCCGCGACACCGAAGCGGCGTCGAGCGAGCCGAGGCCAGGGGTGTCGATGACGGTCATACCCTGCAGGACCGCGTTGGTGAGGTACGCCTCGATATGCGAGACCTTGTCGATGTCGATGCCCAGCTCCGCCGGGATCATCCCGTCGGCGGAGAAGGGCAGCACCTGTTTGCGGCCGTCGTTGAAGACGATCTCGACGCGGTCGACGGTGCCGTACTGGAACCTGGTCACCAGCCGGGTGCACTCGCCGACGTCGGTCGGCGCGACCCGGCGCCCGATCAGGGCGTTGACCAGGGTGGACTTACCCGATTTGATCCGGCCCGCGACGGCGACCTGCAGTGGTCCGCCCAGCCTGCGCAGCACTTCGGCGAAGCCGGCGGCGGTCCGCGCGGACACCTGCGGTTGCAGGCGATGGCAGAGATTGGCCACCGACATCGACAGCGGACCGGCGAGCCGTCCCTGCTCCGAAGGTGACGTCACGGCGCTCTGCCCCTCCCAGTCGTCGAGCCTGCCGAGGAGAATCGTGCCATGCCGCTCATCCTCGGGTCGCACCGAAGGTGGTACCGGCGACCGACGCGCGAACGGCACAGGCCGACATAGTGTTACCAGGTGCGACGGTTGAGCCTCTGGATGCGTGCCCACCCCATGGCGGGGGACAGTTCCATCGCCGTCGTCCTGCTGCTGACCGACCTGCTGCTTTACGTGGCGGCCGCCGAGACGCCGGAAGTGCCGTCGATGCCGCCCTGGTACGTGGCGGTGCCGCTGGACATCGCGATGGTCGCGCCGCTGGTCTTCCGGCGGAAGGCCACGTTGTGGTCGGCGTATCTGGTGCTGCTGATCGGCATCCCGCACGGGGCGCTGGAGCTCGGCGCGGCCAGCGCGTTCGCGGTGATGATCAGCATCTACTCGGTGCTGGTCTACGTCGGGCGCAAACAGGGACTGCTGTACCTGCTGGCGACGCTGGTCACCTCCGGGCTCCAGCTGTGGGCCGACCCGCCGGAGGACGTGTGGGTGCTGGCGATCATCGGCATCTTCTCCAGCGCACTGTGCTGGACGCTCGGCGAGTTCGCCGGCGCGAGGCGCGCCTATCACGAGGAGGTGGAAGCCAGGTTGCATCTGCTTGAGACGGAACGAGACCAGGCCACCAGGATCGCCGTCGGCGAGGAACGCGGACGGATCGCCCGTGAGCTGCACGATGTCGTCGCGCACGCGGTGAGCGTGATGGTCGTGCAGGCCGACGGAGCGTCCTACGCGGTCGACGGAAATCCCGAGATGGCGAAACGGGCTCTTCAGACGATTTCGGAAACGGGCCGCGGCGCGCTCGCCGAGCTGCGACGGCTGCTGGACGTGCTCCGCAGTGACGGCGACGACGAGCCGCGGGTGCCGCAGCCGGACGCCAGCGCGCTGACCGACCTCGCGGACCGGATCCGCCAGGCCGGTGTGCCGGTGACGCTGGCGATCGGTTCCGAAGCGCTGGCCGGGCTGCCCGCCGGTGTCTCGCTCGGCGTGTACCGGATCGTCCAGGAATCGCTGACGAACACGCTGAAACACGCCGGACAGGGCGCGCAGGCGGAGGTGCTGGTGCGCCGGGAGGCCGACGTGATCGACGTCCGGATCACCGACGACGGCGCCGGCCGCGCGAACCAGCTGGTGCCCGCCGCGACGAAGACGGGTTCGCACGGCGCGCCGTCGGGCCCGCGGAGACTCACCGTCCCCGGTGGGAACGGATTGATCGGAATGAAGGAACGGGCGAACGTCTTCGGCGGCACGCTGGAGGTCGGACCCGCTCCCGGTGGAGGGTGGCAAGTGCACGCGAGGCTCCCGGTTAGGTTGGCGACGTGATACGGGTGGTGGTCGTCGACGACCAGGAATTGATGCGCGTCGGGTTCCGGATGGTCCTGGGCGCGCAGGCCGACATCGATGTCGTCGGCGAGGCCGGTGACGGGGCGCAGGCCATCCGCCTCGCCGAAGAACTGCGGCCGGACGTCGTGCTGATGGACGTCCGGATGCCGGTGCTGGACGGGGTCGAGGCGACGAAACGGATCGTCGAGGCCGGGACGGCGCGGGTGCTCGTGATGACGACGTTCGACCTGGACGAGTACGTCTATTCGGCGTTGCAGGGCGGCGCGAGCGGGTTCCTGCTGAAGGACACCCAGCCGGATCACCTGGTGTCGGCGCTGCGGGCGGTCGCTTCGGGCGACGCCGTGGTCTCGCCTTCGGTGACCAGGCGGCTGCTCGACCGCTTCGTCGGCGGCGGCGGAAAGCCGATGCGGGACGCGGCCGAACTCGACGTCCTCACCGAACGGGAGCGCGAGGTGCTCGTGCTGATCGCGAAGGGCCTCTCGAACCTGGAGATCGCCGAGACGCTGTTCCTGTCCGAGGCGACGGTGAAGACGCACGTGGGGCGGATCCTGTCGAAGCTCGACCTGCGCGACCGGGTGCAGGCCGTGGTGCTCGCCTACGAGACCGGCCTGGCGCGCCCCGGGGTCAGCTGAGAAAGTCCTCCGGAAAAGTGGTCATTCGGTGAGCACTTTGCGGTGGATCCTTGTCTCCAGAGTCACTTGATGGAGGAGAAGGAAATGCTGCGAGGTCTCACCACCACCACGTTCTACGCCGACGACATGGCCGCCGCGATCGAGTGGTACTCCGATCTCTTCGGGATCGAGCCGTACTTCGTCCGCAACGGTCCCGACGGAGCGCCGGCCTACGTCGAGTACCGGATCGGCGACTACCAGCACGAGTTCGGCCTGGTCCGCGGCGACTACCGACCGCCGCTGGCCCAGCCCGGCCCGGGCGGAGCCATCGCGAACTGGGCCGTCGACAACGTCGAGGACGTCTTCGCGAAGCTGCTCGAGAAGGGCGCGAAGGAGTACGAGCCGATCATCGAGCGCGGGCCGGGCTTCGTGACCGCAGCCGTCGTCGACCCGTTCGGCAACGTCCTCGGCGTCATGGTCAACCAGCACTACCTGGACGTGCTGGCCGGGAAGAAGTAATGAAGGCAAGGCCAACGTGCCATGCCGTGAGGGCCTCCTTCCCTACCTTGAAAGTAGGGAAGGAGGCCCTCACGGCATTATTCCGGACGGTCGACGGGAACCAGACGGGCCGAGAGTCCACAAAGGACACCTTCTGGCGGCATGTGCGGTTTTCGGCGAGGGTCGGCCAGCACGCTCTCAGCGGTACAGGGCGTGGTCCGCCGTCTCCGCATCCTTGCCCGCGTCCCGGACTTCGGCCATCCACTTGCCGAAGTCGGGGCGTGAGCCGTCGACGTCGGTCAGGCCGTACTCGTTCATCAGCGTCCACGACGCGAGCGTCTTGCCCGCGAACCGCGAGACCTCCGGGTCGGTGACCAGCTTCGCGACCCCTCGCCCGAGCAACGCCGGGGTCTCCGAGATCGCGAAGTCGACAGGCGCCGTCTTGCCGACCGCGTCCCGCCACGTCTCCTCGGTGACGCCGAAGTAGTCGAGCATGGCTTCCGAACGCAGGAAGCCCGGCGTGACGGTCATGCCGACACAGTCGTACTTCTTCAATTCGGCGCCGAGTGCCCTGCCGATCGCGCGGATCCCGCATTTCGCGAGGAAGTACGGGATCCCCGCGCCGACGTACTCGTCGTGGTCGCCGTCGGTGACCTCGATGACGAGGCCGCCCTCGCGCTTCACCACCAGCGGGAGGAGCCGATGCAACGCGATCAGATGCGTGTCGATCGCGTTGTGCACCAGCGTCAGCGCGTCGTCGAGGCTGGAGTCCCAGTACGCCCCCTCGAAGTCCGCGAACGGGTCACCACCCCAGACGTCGTCGACGAGTACGTCGATCCGTCCGTCCACTTCGGACTCGATCCGCGCCTTCAACGCGTCCACATCGGACACCACCGTGAAGTCGGTCCGGACAGGGATGCCCCGCCCACCCGCGGCGTCGACGAGTTCCGCGGTGTCTTCGATCGTCTCCGACCGCTTCATCGGCGACTGGTGCTCGCGTGTCGTGCGGCCGGTGACGAACACCGTCCAGCCGAGCCTGCCCAGTTCCACCGAGATCGCGCGGCCACAGCCCCGCGTCGCCCCCGTGACCACGGCCACTTTCCGGTCCATTCAGGACACTCCTTTCCACGCGGTCAGCACCGCGTCCACGTCTTGCCCCATGCGGTCGAGGATTCGGCCCTTCGGCCGGATCGACCAGTCCAGCGCGGCCCCGTTCGCCACCCCCAGCAGCACCCGCGCCGCACGGACGACGCCGGGCGCGCCCGGCAGGTCCCGTGCCGCGACGCGCGTCAGCCGCCGCAATTCCGCCTCCACGGCGGTGAAATGTTCACCCAGCAGGGCACGGAGTTCCGGATCCCCGATGTCCGCCCCCAGCTGCCCGAGATGGTTCGCCGCCGTCTCCGGGGTGCCCAGCCCCTCGTAGACCACGACGACCGCCGCCCGCAGTGCCTCGACGGGATCGGACAGCTCGCCGCAGTCCCGCATCCGCCCGACGACCGACCGCGTGTTCAACCGGCTCAATGCCTGCAAGAGGCCGTTTTTCGAGCCGAATCGCTGGGCGACGGTGCCGACCGCGACCCCGGCTTCCGCCGCCACCTGGGCCAGCGTGAAACCCGGGCCCACCATGCCGATCACGGTCTCCGCCGCGGTCAGCAGTCGTTCGTCGGTGATGGTGCGAGGCCTCGCCATGGGAGTTATTGAACCATGGTTCATTAACCCTGGCGAATCAGGGTCACTCTCAGGGGCATCACCGATCGCGTACGCCGCCTGGAGACGGCAAGCTACGTCTCAGGTCGGGTATCAGGTTGGCACCTCAGGATGACGCGCTCGACCACCCACATGGACGACGATTGTTCTCGCAGTCGCCGAGGGGAGCAGACATGATCGAGGCAGTGGGCCTCACCAAGCGGTACGGCAGGACACTGGCGGTGAACGACCTGTCCTTCTCAGTCGCGGGCGGGAAGGTCACCGGATTCCTCGGCCCCAACGGGGCGGGGAAGTCGACGACCATGCGGATGATCCTCGGCCTCGACAATCCGACCGCGGGCCAGGTGCGCATCGGGGGCAAGCTGTACCGCGAACTGAAGGAACCGCTGCGGACGGTCGGCGCGCTGCTGGACGCCAAGTGGGTGCACCCCAACCGGTCGGCGCGGGCGCATCTGCGGTGGATGGCGAAGTCCAACAAGATCGCGGAAAGCCGGGTCGACGAGGTGCTCGAGACCGTCGGGCTCACCAGCGTCGCCGGAAAGCGCGCCGGCGGTTTCTCCCTCGGCATGTCGCAGCGGCTGGGGATCGCGGCGGCGCTGCTGGGCGACCCGGAGGTCCTCCTCTTCGACGAGCCCGTGAACGGCCTCGACCCCGAGGGCATCCTCTGGATCCGGAAGTTCATGCACCGGCTCGCCGACGAAGGCCGCACGGTATTCGTTTCCTCGCACCTGCTTTCGGAGATGGCGCTGACCGCGAGCCACCTGGTCGTGATCGGCAAGGGGCAGCTGATCTCCCAGTCCTCCACCGAGGACTTCGTCTCGCGGGCCGCCGAGAACACGGTCAAGGTCCGGTCGCCGCAACTGCCCGCGCTGCGCGCCGCGCTGACCCAGGCGAGCGCCCAGGTCACCGACGCCGACCGCTCGCTCGTCGTGTCCGGTTTGGACAGTGACAAGATCGGCGAGATCGCCGCGGCCAACCAGATCGTGCTGCACGAGCTCAGCCCGCAGACCGGCTCCCTGGAGCAGGCCTTCATGCAGATCACCGGCGATTCGGTCGAGTACCACACGGGTCTTGAAGCCGAAGCCGCCGAAGTGGTCACAGCCGCCCAGTAGCCGCTCACCTTCCGAGAAAGAAAAGCCATGACTCTGCTCGCCGTGGAACGCATCAAGCTGTTCACCACACGCTCACCCTGGTGGTGCGCGCTGGCCGCACTCGCGGTCGTGATCGGTTTCGCCGCCATCGTCTCCGGTGCCGCACCCGAAGGGGAACTCACCGACGTCAGCCTGACCCAGTTCGGTTACGGCTTCGGCATGGCCGTGATCATGGTGCTCGCCGCGCTTTCGGTGACCACCGAATACCGCTTCAGCACCATCCGGACCACCTTCCAGGCCGTCCCGAACCGCACCGCGGCGCTGCTGGCCAAGACCGGCGTGGTCGCGGCCCTGTCGCTCGTGGTCGGCGAGGTCGCCGCGTTCGGCGCCTGGGGTCTCGCCTCGGTCATGCGGCCGGAAGACCTCGCACTGAACACCGCCGCCGAGTGGACCAGTGTCGCCGGGGTGGGCGTGGTGTTCGCACTCGCCTCGGTGATCGCGATCGCCGTCGGCATCCTGATCCGGCACAGCGCCGGGGCCATCTCACTCGTGCTGATCTACGCCCTCGCGGTGGAGAACCTGATCCAGCTCATCCCGAAGATCGGCAAGGACATCTACGAGTGGATGCCGTTCCGTGTCGCCGACAGGTTCCTCACCGGTTCGGGCCCCGCCAGGGCGGAAGCACCGTTGAGCCAGGCCGGATCGCTGGCCTACTTCGCCGGCTTCGCGCTGGTGCTGCTGGTCATCTCGCTGGTCGTCGCGAACAAGCGCGACGCGTAAGGACTTCCACAGGGGAAAGCCGGACGTCTCACTCGGGGGAGTGAGACGTCCGGGCGGGGAGAAAAAGGGGAACAAGGACCGGGCCGCCTAATCGGGGGGCAGCCCGGTCCTTTCCCGCGTAATGTCGGAATCCACCGGAGGGAGGGCTGATGATCGAGGCCACCGGACTCACGAAACGCTACGGCGACAAGCTCGCCGTCGACGACCTTTCCTTCACCGCCGAAGCAGGGCGGGTGACGGGATTCCTCGGCCCCAACGGGGCGGGGAAGTCCACCACCATGCGGATGATGCTCGGGCTCGACAACCCGACGTCGGGCACGGTGACGATCGACGGCAAGGCCTACCGCGAACTGCGTGATCCACTTCGGACGGTCGGCGGCATGATCGACGCCACCTGGCGGCATCCCGGCCGCACCGCGCGCGAGCACCTCCGGTGGATCGCCGCGACCAACGGCCTGCCGGACAAGCGTGTCGACGAGGTGCTGCGGCTGGTCGGGCTGGAACCGGTCGCCCGCAAACGGGCCGGGCAGTTCTCGCTCGGGATGTCGCAGCGGCTCGGGATCGCCACGGCGCTGCTGGGCGACCCCCGCGTGCTGCTGTTCGACGAGCCGGTCAACGGGCTCGACCCCGAGGGCATCGTGTGGATCCGGAAGCTGATGCACGCGCTCGCCGCCGAGGGCCGCACCGTGTTCGTGTCCAGCCATCTGCTGCCGGAGATGGCGCAGACCGCGCAGGACCTCGTCGTGATCGGCCGCGGAAAGCTGATCTACCAGGGCACGATGGAGGACTTCATCGGCCGGGCGAAGGGCCTCGGCGTCCGGGTCCGCAGCCCGCAGCTGCCCGAACTGCGGACGGCGCTGACCGAGAAGGGCGCCGGATTCCGCGAGGAGGACGGCGCGCTCATCGTGTCCGAAATGGACAGCGACGACATCGGCGAACTCGCGTTCGCCGCCGGCGCGACCCTCCACGAGCTGAAGCCGCTCACCGGCTCGCTCGAACAGGCGTACATGCAGCTCACCGCCGGAGCCGTCGAATACGGCACCGGCCCGGTTCCGGAGGTCGTCCGATGACCGCGGCGAACATGCTCCGCGCGGAGCGGATCAAACTGCTGAGCACCCGCGCGCCCTGGTGGTGCGCGGGGATCGCGGTCGTGGTCGCGCTCGCCTACACCGCGCTCTTCTTCGGCTTCGTGCCGCTCGAAGGCCAGACGGGCGTCAACTCGACCCAGGTCGCCAGCGCGCTCGGCCGCACCGTGGTGCTGGTCCTCGCCATCCTCGCGGCGGCGACGGAGTTCAACTGGGGCACGATGAAGCTCACCTTCCAGGCGGTGCCCTCGCGGGTGCCCGCGCTGCTGGCGAAGGGCGCCGTCGTCGGGGTGTTCTCGGGGCTGATCGGGCTGCTGGTGGGCTTCGGCTCGTGGGCGGTCGCGTATCTGATCGAACCGGCCGCCGGCCTTGGCATCGCCTCGGGAGCCGACTGGCGCGCGGTGGCGGGCCAGGGCCTGACCTTCCTCCTGACCGGGCTGCTCGGCGTCGGTCTCGGGCTGCTGTTCCGCAACCCCGCGTTCGCCCTCGGGTTCGCGCTGGTCTGGACGCAGTTGATCGAGGGCCTCGTCGTGCTGATTCCGAAAGTGGGCGGCGACATCTACCAGTGGATGCCGTTCTTCGCGGCCAATCAGTTTTCCGGACCGGATCTCACGGTGGCGATGTTGAAACTCGAACCGCCGTTGGGCCCGTGGGGTTATTTGGCTTATTTCGGCGGCATCTGCGTGATTGTGTATACGGCCGGGCTGATGATCACCCATCGACGGGACGCGTGAGCTTTTACCGCCTCCAAAGGAGTTAAGTCCACGTTAAGAGGCTGTGGCTTCTCTCACAGGAAGCGGACATACTGTTCCCCACCGGGCGATGCTCGGGATGAGCCCATTTCGGCTCTTCGGCCCCGGAGGTGATCCTTGACGGTGGATTCCGGTCAGGGAGTGGAACGCAAGATCCCGCAAGCCCGCACGGAAAGTATGCAGCCCCGGCTCGAGCCCATGCTCGACCTGGAATGGTCACAGGCGATCGAACTGCCCCGCACGGTCGCGTCCGCGACGCGGCCATCCGATATCCGCCGCGCTTGGGTGCACCGCGCACCCGAAGATCTCGTTGTCGCGCTGTACCGCGCGTCCAGTGGAATGCACGGCGAAATTCCCGCGCCGTGGTGGCTCCGTGCCGTCGTGGACGGCAGGCTCGAATCGCGGGAACTCGGTTTCCGCATCGAAGATCGCATCGCAGGCCTGCTCGGCAGGCGGCCAGGTTGGGAATTCGTCCCGTGGGCCGCGGACGGAGAATCCGGTTACTGGGAGTTCATGCCTTCCGAACGCGGAGCGTCCGGACATTCGATCCCGACCACCGTGCTGAACACCAGCCGTCACGACGGCTGGATCGACGTCCTCCCCGCCCATTCCAGTACGACGCCGTCGCCGATCCCGGTCGCCGGATTCGCGGGCCTGCGCTCGCGGCTGGGGGAGTTCGAAGCGGTCCGGTAACCCCACGTTTAATGGGTGGGTGGAAAACGAGGACCAGCCACGGATGCGCAGCGTGGTCAGTTATGTCAAACGCGGCGGCCGGATGACCGTCGGGCAGCAGCGAGCCTGGGACGAACTCTGGCCGTCGCTCGGCCGTACCGTCGGCGAACTGCCCGAGGGCCCGGTGGACTTCGACGAGTGGTTCGGCAGGCGGGCCCCGGTCATGGTGGAGATCGGTTCGGGCATGGGCGAGACCACGTCCCAGCTCGCGGCCGCCGCCCCGGAGCTCAATTACGTCGCGGTCGAGGTGTACGAACCTGGCCTCGGCCAGCTGATGTTGCGTGCCGAGAAGCTCGGGGTGAAGAACCTGCGGCTGATGCACGGTGACGCCGTCGTGCTGCTGACCTCGCACGTCGAACCGGGCTCGCTGTCCGGGGTCCGGCTGTTCTTCCCGGACCCGTGGCCGAAGAAGCGGCACCACAAGCGGCGGATCGTGCAGCCGGAGTTCGTGTCGCTGGTCGCCTCGCGGCTCGAGCCGGGCGGGACCTTCCACATGGCGACCGACTGGGAGAACTACGCCGAACAGATGATGGAGGTCTGCTCGGCCGAGCCGCTCCTGCGCAACCGCCACGCCGGCGAGCCCGGCGGGTGGGCGCCGCGGCCGGAGTGGCGGCCGGTCACGAAGTTCGAGAACCGCGCCGACGTCGAAGGCCGGATCTCGCACGACCTGATCTTCGAGCGGGTCTGAGCTGGGTAAGCGGCTCGTCGGGAAGGGTCGCCCACCGACGTGGGGGGAGGCCCAATAGCCAACGCCCACGGTGGGGACCTGGGGGTGGGCAAACACCACCCCC